>CALGMC010000091.1 GCA_937959145.1 uncultured Chlorobiales bacterium | reverse complement strand
GCCCGACGCGCTGTTATCCATAAAGGTGTAAGAACGCGCTTCGGTGGTGGTGCCTGCACCTCTCACAAAGCCCAAGACTTGCCACTGCTCGCTACTCGCTCCTCGATTCACGCTTCTTCTTTGCACTTCAAAGCCTGCGTTGTTCAGTTCCGAAGCCGTGCGCCACGCCAAATGCACGGCACCCTCGCGCACTTCGCCCGTGAAAGAAACCAGTTCCACAGGCAACGCATTGCCCGTTTGCACGAAGAAGGTCGCCGATTCCAAAAGGCGGTTCATTGCAGAACTGACATTTTCGCTTGCAACGGGTGGGCTGTCATAAGCGGCACGATAGCGACGCAAGTCAAAGCCGAAGACGGCACTGGCGTAGCCGGCTTCGTTGCGCCCGATAGAGGAGACCGAGTCGGAAGTCGGTGTGTAAGCCGTCGCAAAGCGATAGAGCACGGTGGTGTTCGGACGCACCGCACGGAAGACATCAGGATAAGATCCATCTACGCTATCTGCCACGCCAAGCCCGACATTGAGCAGGCGTTGTGCCGCGCCACTTGCAGGTAGGTCGGCGAGATATTGCACGCCCAAAAGTTCGCGTGTGAGCACAGTGTCTCTATTTGCACTAGCCGCTCGGTCGTGGCTCCAGCCGAGGTCTTCGGAGAAGATGATGAGGCGCGCTTTGTTTGATGGCGTGCCGTTTTGCAGATAGGCTTTGAGCGCGTTGCGCGTGTTAAGGCTTGCAATGTTGGTGCCTTCGCCAAGCAAGAAGACAAACTGATACGGCGAAAGCGACGGAATGGGAATGGTTGCCGTTGGTCCACCACGGTGAATCACATCGAAGGTTCTGCCTGTGGCGTTGAGGTAGTTAATGAGCGTGTCGCGGCTGGCGCGCATGTCTACACCTGTTGTATCCAACAAAATCGCCACTTGTGCAGGAACAAAGCCCGTGCCGCTTAACGGAATCGTCGCAGGGCTACCCGTTGCCCCAGTGTAAGTAACTTGCACCGATGCCGACTTTGCACCCACCGACGTCGGATTAAACGTAACCGAAACGTTAATGCTTTGCGCTTGACCTAAATTCGCAGGAAGCGTATTCGTGTTGGTCAGCGTGAATTGAGAGGCATCGGGTCCTGTCAAAGAAACGCCTGTGATGGTCAAAGTGCCTTGTCCTGAATTGCCGAGCGAAATTTGCGTTACCGAAGAGCCGCCTACATTTACCGAACCAAAACTCACCGATGCGGGCGACGCCACAAAAACAGGCGTGGTTGAAACGCGCTCAACCGTTAAAGCGTCAATGCCGATATATTCGCTGTTCGATCCAGAAGGACCGCCGTTTGCAACTCGGTAACGAATCGCAAAGCGTCCCGTTGTGCCTGCTGAAGGCGCGCCGAAACTGCGGCGTTGCCAGCCGCTTGTGGAAACCTTGAAGCGTCCGAGTTCCGCCCAAGTCGTGGCTTCAGGCACGCTATCGCCCGCGGCGGAATACATCACCCGAATAGAATCAGGAAATGGGCTTCCGTCGGGAGAGCGCGACCAGAAAACCAACGAGTCGCCCGATTGCACATCTAATGCAGGAAGCACCAGCCAGTTGTCAATCGTGTTCGCACCTGTAACCGTTTGATAGTTGGACGCGACATAGCCATTGTCGGGACCGTTGAAGGAAGTAAAAACAGCAGGGTTGCCTTGAAACCACATTGGGACAGCACCTTGTGGACCTGTGCCGCGGAAGTAGACTTTGTAGCCACGGTTTTTGAGGGCGGTGGTGTCGTTTGCGCCGTCGAAGTTATCGGTGTAGTAAGGCACATTTTGCGGGAAGGCACTCACGCCAGAGGCATTGCGCGGCTGTGAAGTTCCAGCGGTGCGTGCGCCGTAGATGTCGGTTGTCGTCGAAGATTTCTCTTGACCGAACAAAAGTGGACTGTGCAGCAGAAGCATAGCGAGCATCAAGCAAGATGCAAGAAGAGGAAAGTGTCGTTTCATAGTTGTCATGTTGTTTTAATTGAAAGAAATTGCGGCGTTGCCGTTGCGGCGTTGCCGTGATTGATAGAGAAAGAATGTAGCAAAATTTTATCAAAAAAAAGTTTGAGGAAAAAGGGTATGTTTAACAATTTCGTAACATTTGTGCGTAGCAGAAGCCTTATCTTTCGAGCAGAGCAGTAAATTCACATCTCGCTAATCAAAATTCTATTTCGCAATGAAAAAAGCACTACTCATTTTTGCGTTATCTATTGTGCCTGTGTGGCTTCAAGGGCAAACCATTTTTTATGAGCCATTTAACGGAACCGGTCTCTTGACCGGCTCAAATGGGTGGCAAACACACAGCGGTACTATAGGGCAAATTCAATACGAGACGTCGCCGAGCGATGTGGGGTCGAGCCTTGCTTATCCCGGACTTCCTGCTCCAATAGGCAACCGCATTCGGCTTGACTCAACACAGAGCGAAGATGTCAACAAGCAAATTTCGCCTGACGTGGTGGATAGCCTTTATGTGTCATTTTTGCTTAAAGTGCTCTCCACAACCTCGCTTCTAGCCAACGACCAACTCGGCGCATACTTTATTCACTTTCTCCCACAATCAGGGACGGCTGTTGGAACAACGGGATTTGTGGGCAGATTGCACATCAAAGCAGGAAGCGCGGCAGGCACATTCAATTTGGGGGTGCTAAACAATGCAGGGGGCACGCAAACGGTAACAGACATTTACGGCGCGTCGCCGCAAGACTATCCGATAGGGCAAACGTATTTCGTGGTGATGAAGTATGCGCGCACAACCAATACCGCTACGCTGTGGGTAAATCCGCCTGTGGGGTTAAGCAGTGAGCCGCCGCCAACTCACACCAACAACACGGGCACGAGTCCTGCACCCACGCAAATACGCGCGCTTGCGATTCGCAATGCAAGTACGATAGCAGGGCGCGGCACAGGCAATTTAGAACTTGATGAAATTCGCGTCTCGCGCGCTTGGGCAGATGTTGCGCTTCCAGTTGAACTCGTCTCTTTCACAGGACGCTACACGAACGGGCGCGTAGAATTGCAATGGCAAACGGCATCTGAAACCAACAACGAAGGCTTTTTCGTGGAACGCCGTAGCGGCAACAGCACGTGGCAAACGCTTGGCTTTGTGCGCGGCAAAGGCACGACGACCGAAGCGCAATCGTATCGCTTCACCGACGAAACCGCCGTCGGAACGGTCGCTTATCGCTTAAAGCAAGTCGACTTTGATGGGCAATTTGCCTATTCGCCAACGATTGAAGTTGTGGCAGGCGACCTCACTTCATACAAACTGGCGCAAAATTATCCCAATCCGTTTAACCCGACAACCACAATAAGCTACCAACTGCCTGTGGCAAGCGATGTCAAGCTCGAGGTGTTTGATATGCTTGGAAAGAAGGTCGCCACGCTGGTGAATGGGCGTCAAGCGGCAGGCGCATACACCTACACTTGGAACGCAAATGCCGTTGCAAGTGGGGTTTATTTCTACCGTTTGCAAGCGGGCGCGACGAATGGCGCGTCGAACGCAACATTTGTAGAAACCAAGAAGATGATGCTGGTGAAGTAACGCCACATTCACGGCTGAAAGAATTGGAGGGCAGGTTGTTTAATCTGCCCTTTTTTGTTTGCAACAACTTTTTGTAACAATTTTTGCGTGAAGTCGTTTTGAAGGCTTGCATGAATGAAAGAAAAGCCGTATCTTTGTGTCCCTTTTGCAAAAAGAGGCAAAAAGAAAAGGCACAACATATCGCGGGGTGGAGCAATTGGTAGCTCGTCGGGCTCATAACCCGAAGGTTGTAGGTTCAAGTCCTGCCCCCGCCACGAAGAAAGTCGCACGCAAGTCGTGCGATTTTTATTTTCCGCGCTTCGTTTTTCACGCTTTGTTTTTCTTCGCGTCAATTCCCTGCGCTTTTCTGTAACTTTGCGTGAACATTAAACCCTTTTCTTCCAATGAAGTTTGCGTTGATGAAATTTGCGTTGCTGGTTTTCGGTAGTTGGCTTTGGGTGGTAAGTGCAGTGCAGGCTCAGCAGGTTGTCTATGCGCGTCAAGCGATGCAAGAGGAGCAAATTTTTTCCCCGCGTTATGTCGTCACGGAAGCGGTGGCGAAAAATCTCAATGAATGTTATCGGTTC
>CALGMC010000090.1 GCA_937959145.1 uncultured Chlorobiales bacterium | reverse complement strand
CCGTGCTTTTTGCCGTTGGTGTAAGTCTCGGAGCGGCATGGTGAGCCGTTTTCGTGGAAGAATGTCCAAACCGACAGTAAATCGTTGTGCTCTTGTCGGAACTCACCTTCGCAGAGTTTTTTACCGCTGAAATCCCAGTATGTCCATTTGCCTGTGGGCAACCCGCGTTCATCATAATGCTCAACACTTTGCAGTTGTCCGTTCGCAAACCAGGTCGAGCAAATACCCACCTTGACCAATCGCCCGTTCTCCAAACGTTTTGCCGTAAAAACATCTTTCGGTTGTCCGTTCAAGTAGACCAAGCGATTCTCGCCTTCTCTTATGCACGCTGAAAGCATTAACGCCAAGAGCATGAAAAGCCCTGCACATTTAGTCCTCATTGTGATGTTGATGTGGCTTTTGTTTCAAGCAATAGTTTTTTGCCGCTCCGACAGCAATGCCGAACGGACAGAGGTAATGGCACGCACCACGTTTGCCAAACAGCATCACTGAAAATCCAATCAGCGTCAGAATGATGAAGTGTCCTGCTTGAACAAAGAAATTATCATCGCCTTGCAACGGGAAATGAATCGGCAGTTCACCTTCAGCAAACATGGTGTCTGTAAAGAGCCACACGAGCGGCGTCCAAATAACGAGCACGAAAAGCACGAGATATTGAGAGATTTTGGGGTTAAACGAGACGCGCTTTTTGGCAAGCGGCTCAAGCCAATCTTGCACGCCGCCGAGCCAACAGAAATTGGCGCATACCCATCGTCCGCTTCGTGCCGCCCAAATAATGACCGCTACCCAGAACGCTAAGCCGAACAATGCCCACCAGATGTTCGGAATCGTAAACTTGACGATGAAAATATGAACGACGACTGTCGTAACTTGTAAAATCAAGCGTTGGCGCAGGGCTTTATGTCGTTTTTCCGATACCTTCGATGTTACTGATGCGTTCATTTTTACTGCAAATGATTTGCATTTACAAAAAAAGCAAAAAAAATACTTGTTGCTCTAATCGCGCATAAAATCGAGATAGAGTTTTTCTAAATCGGCATGTGCAATATCGTCGGCGTTCAAAACGGTGACGAGTTCGCCGTGTTTCATGATGCCTAAACGCGAGCCAATTTCTTTCGCACGAAAAAGGTCGTGCGTTGCCATAAGCACTGCGACGCCTTTATTGGCAAGGGTTTTTAGGCGTTCAGAAAATTCAAATGAGGCTTTCGGGTCTAATCCGCTGGTTGGTTCGTCGAGCAAGAGTGCTTTGGCGTCTTTGGCAAGTGCGATGGCAATGCCAACCTTTTGCCGCATTCCCTTTGAATAAGTGCTCACGCGCTTTGTGTGGGCTTCCTTTTCCAAGCCTGCTTGCAAGAGCAAGTCTGAAAGTTCGGCGACGGAATAAGTTTTACCTGAGAGTGTAGCAAAGTATTCCAAATTTTCAAGCCCTGTGAGGTTGGGATAAAGCATGACGGTTTCGGGAATGTAGGCAAGATGTTTTTTCGTCTCCAAGGGCTGTTGTTGCACGTTGATTGCTGCAATTTTAGCCTCGCCGCTTGTTGGCGCAAGAAAGCCTAAAAAGAGATTGATGGTTGTGGTTTTGCCGGCACCATTTTGTCCAAGCAAACAGAAAATTTCACCCGAATTTACTTTCAGATTCAATGCTTTAAGTGCGGGCGTGCCGTTGTAGGACTTTGTCAAGTCAATTGCCTCGAGCATGGTTTTTGAGTAATTGTTCGTGTGCGGCTTTGGCTTTGATGAAGTCGCTTATGTTGTAAGCGTGTGCGCCGGAGTGTCCCATCATCAGTCCGCATGCGCATCGCACTTGGGACGGTCTGCCAAATCCGCCGCTTTGCATCGTGCCGCACCCTGTCAGCAGGGCTGCACCGAGTATCAACATCAGAATTTTTTTCATCATCGTTTAACGGTCGAGTGTTCAACGTCGTTAGGCTTCTTGAAACTGCCAATCGGGGAACGGGTCAATATAGGTTTCCCAAACGGATTCACCTTGCGCCATTTCGTCAGGCGTGAGCAAGGCTTCTTCAAGGCGCGCGATGATTTCGGCTTTATCCATACCCACGCCGATGAACACAAGTTCTTGACGTCGGTCGCCATACTTGCCGACGAAGCTTGCTTCGATTTCGCGTTTAAGTTCATCATCGACGCCCCACTGCGATTTTGGCACGCTTGCCCACCACGAGCCTGCGGGCGAGAGATTCAGTGCGCCACCTGCTTGCGCCCATTCGCCGACCGCTTTCATGCGCGTGGCAAGCCAAAAGAATCCTTTTGAGCGAACGACTCCTTTCCAAGCGTCAGCATCTTGCACCAAATTCCACAGCCGCGTTGGATGAAACGGCTTTCGCGCACGGAATACGAAACTTGAAATGCCGTATTCTTCCGTTTCAGGCGTGTGTTCGCCACGCATTTCTTTGAGCCACATCGGCGCATTTGCCGCTTCCTCAAAGTTGAACTTGCCTGTATTCAAGACTTTCTCAAGCGGGACTTTTCCGAAAACGGCTTCGACAATTTCCGCGCGTGGATTCAAAGCGTGAATGACGGCTTTCAGTTGCGCCTTTTCCGATTCCGAAACGCGATCGAGCTTATTAAGCACAATTACATCACAAAATTCTACTTGTTCGACCAGCAAGTCAGCAATGGTGCGATGGTCATCTTCGCCTAACGCCTGTCCGCGTCGTTTCAAGAAGTCGGCACGCTGATATTCGTAAAGAAAATTCGACGCATCGACGACGGTAACCATGGTATCGAGGCGTGCAATATCGGAAAGGCTTCTGCCTTGTTCGTCTTCGAACGTGAAAGTTTCGGCGACGGGCAACGGTTCAGAAATGCCTGTCGATTCAATCACAAGGTAATCGAAGCGACCTTCACGCGCGAGTTTGGCGACCTCGATAAGCAAGTCTTCGCGCAAGGTGCAACAAATACAGCCGTTCTGCATCTCGACGAGTTTTTCATCGGTGCGCGAAAGATTTGCTCCGCCTTGTTTAATCAACGCCGCATCGATATTGACTTCGCTCATATCGTTGACAATCACCGCCACCTTTTTGCCTTCGCGATTGGCAAGAATGTGATTGAGAAGCGTGGTTTTGCCCGCGCCTAAAAATCCTGATAAGACCGTTACGGGTAGTTTCTTTATGTGTGTTGTTTTCTTCGCCATTTGGGT
>CALGMC010000089.1 GCA_937959145.1 uncultured Chlorobiales bacterium | reverse complement strand
GTTCATTACGGCTCATCGGTTTTTGAAGGCGTTAGATGCTATCATACCGAAAAAGGGTCGGCGGTGCTGTTTCTCAAAGAGCATGTGCGACGCTTGTATGATTCGGCGAAAATTTATCGAATGGAAATCCCATTCACGCAGTTGGAATTGCGCGAAGCCGTGTTAGAGACCGTAATGGCAAGCGGGTTGAGTGCATGTTACATTCGTCCGATTGTCTTTCGTGGAGAAGGGGCGTTAGGGGTTAATCCGTTGAAATCCAAAGTAGAGGTTGCGATTGCCGTTTGGGAATGGGGAAGTTATCTCGGTGAAGATGCTCTTGAAAAAGGCGTCGATATGCGCATTGCTTCGTGGCGACGCATTGCGCCGAACACGACTCCGTCAAGTGCGAAAGCGGGCGGAAATTATTTGAACTCATCGCTCATTAAAATGGAAGCCGTGCTCGACGGCTATTCGGAAGGCATTGCGCTCGACATGAACGGCTATGTTGCCGAAGGAAGCGGCGAAAATATCTTTTTAGTGCGCGATGAAGTGATTTACACGCCGATGACGGCGCAATCGCTCTTGCCCGGCATTACACGCGGTGCGGTTATCAAACTGGCAAAGTCGCTTGGCTACGAAGTGCGCGAAACGCTCATCAGCCGCGAAAGCCTCTATGTTGCCGATGAAGTGTTTGCGACAGGCACTGCGGCGGAAATTACGCCCGTGCGCTCCATCGATAAATACAAAATCGGAACTGGCGAGCGCGGCGAAGTAACCAAAGCCCTCCAAGAGGCTTACTTCAACATCATTCGTAACGGAAACGATAAATACGGCTGGCTTACCTTCTTGCCCGAGCAGAAACAAAAAGCCAACGGCGTGCATAGAGAAGTTGCAAAAGCGTAAAAGCGAAACAGAGAGATAGCATACAAGTCCGCTCAACAAGGGCGGACTTTTTTTGTGAATTTTCGTCAAAGTCTTTTAACTTTACGCCTACCTTTTGAAGTTTTCAATGAGAAGAAACACAAGACGATGCACTTACACATTTTGAAATCAAAAATTCATCGCGCAACGGTTACTCACGCCGATTTATACTACGAAGGTAGCATCACGCTCGATGCCGATTTGATTGAAACGGCAGACATGATGCCGAACGAGAAAGTGCAAATCGTCAATAACAACAACGGCGCACGGTTTGAAACCTACATTATCGAGGGAGAACGCGGGTCGGGTGTCGTGCAACTGAACGGCGCATGTGCGCGTCTTGCCGCCGTCGGCGATGAAATCATCATCATGACCTACGCTGAAATGACGCGCGAAGAAGCCAAACAATACAAGCCGCTCGTCGTGCTCGTCGATAAACAAAACCGCCCAACAAAACTCTACCGTGTGGGAGAAGAATCGTTTGTGCTCACCTGAAAGCATCTTGACCATCACCAATCTCAACGATTTCTGACATGTCGTTAGCCATTGTGATTATGGCGGCGGGCAAGGGCACGCGAATGAAATCTGACTTAGCCAAAGTCCTTCACGCGCTCAACTGCCGTCCGATGATTCATTACGTCCTCGATACTGCCTTCGCACTCAATCCCGAAAAAATCGTGCTGATTGTTGGTCATCAAGCCGACGCCGTAAGGGAAGCGACGAACTTCTATCGCATTGATTACGCACTTCAATCGCCGCAACTTGGCACAGGGCACGCGGTTATGCAAGCCGAATCGGCGTTGCGCAATTTTGAGGGCGAAGTGCTCGTGCTTTCAGGCGATGTGCCACTAACCAAAGCCGAAACGCTCACGGAACTGCTCAAAGTGCATCGCGAAAAAAAAGTCGTCGCCACCGTCCTAACCGCCACGCTCGAAGACCCAACGGGCTACGGCAGAGTGATTCGCGGCGAACAAGGCGACGTGCTCAAAATTGTTGAGCATAAGGACGCCTCGCCTGCCGAACTTGCCATTAAAGAAATTAACTCGGGCATTTACGCCTTCAACAAACAAAAACTCTTCGACGCCTTGAAGCAAATTTCAAACGACAATGCACAAGGCGAATACTACCTGCCCGATGTCTTCAAAATTTTCTTCTCAAAAGGCGAGCGCATTGCCGCTGTTACGGCAACTAACTTCGACGAAATTCGCGGCATCAATACGCCCGAGCAACTCAAAGAAGCCGAAGCCATTTTACTTTCTCGCACATAATCACGATGGAAATTCTCGGAGACCGTCTGTTCCTGCGCCCGCTAAACTTTTCCGATTCGGAACGCCTTGTCTCGCTTATCAATGCGTCAGCAAACGACCTGCGCGAATTTATGCCTTGGATGCAAGAGAAAGTAACGCGCAAAGACGAAGATGAATTTTTGCTTCGTGCCGTTCAAGAAATGAACCTCAATCAAGCCTTTCATTTTGGCGTTGTGCTCAAATCGCACAAAGAACTCATCGGCGTGATTAGCACACATCCGATTGATTGGCTGAACGAATCGGCAAGCATTGGCTATTGGATTGCGACAGAATTTGCAGGCAAAGGCTATGCTACCGAAGCCACCGTGCTGATTTTGGAAGGCTTGTTTATGGAAGTGAAATTGCATCGTGTTGCCGTATCGGCGGCGACTGACAACGTCGCAAGCAATCGCGTCATTGAAAAAATCGGATTCCGCTTCGAGGGCGTGCAGAAATTGGCAGGCAAAGTTGCCCCTTCACGATGGAAAGATTTGAACACTTTTGCGCTCTTGAATGACGAATACAAGCTGATGCGCAAGTCGCTCTTCGAGAAATTTCTGAACGGAAATTATCCGAAGGTGAAATTGGCTTAAAGAGAATTGGCTTAAAGCCGAAAGCGTGTTAAGTTTCGCACAAGCAACTTCAAACACCATGATGGAACGATGGATGTCGCTCGCCTTGCGCGAAGCCGAAAAAGCGTTTGAGAAAGATGAAGTGCCTGTGGGTGCGGTGGTATTGGATTCAAACGGAAGCGTGGTCGGGCGCGGGTTTAATCAAACCGAAATGCTTGGCGATGCAACCGCCCACGCCGAAATGATTGCTCTGACGGCGGCGATGGCAACAATGGAATCGAAGTATCTTCAAGATTGCACGCTGGTCGTAACGCTTGAGCCATGTCCGATGTGTGCAGGTGCGATTCTGCTTGCCAAAGTCGGGCGCGTCGTCTTTGGTAGTTATGACGCCAAAATGGGCGCGGCAGGAACGCTCTTCAACTTGCTCGAAAATCCCAAACTCAATCATCGCGTTGAGCTCATCGGCGGCATTATGGAAGAAAAGACAACCGCACTCCTTAAAGAATTTTTTGCCAAAGCCCGACATGAACGAAGCCATGCACGAACCCACCAACAAAAAAACGGTCGATAATCCTTCGGAAATTTTTCCGCTTCTTTCCGACGAGACGCTACTCAACTGCATGCACTGCGGCTTGTGCTTGCCGACGTGTCCAACATATAGCCTCACAAATTTAGAACGCTACTCGCCACGCGGACGAATCCAACTGACGCGCGCCATTTTCGAGGGAAAGTTCAATGATGAAAAAGAAATTCAAGACGTCAGCGATGCTATCAATACTTGCTTAGGCTGTTTGGCATGCGTAACGGCGTGTCCTGCGGGCGTCGATTACGAAACGATTTTTGAAGCCGCCAAAGACCGCGTTCAGACGCTCGAAAACAGCAAGCCTGCCTCAATCCTCAAAAACGTGGTGATGAGGCACATTTTTCCGTATCCTGCACGATTCAAGGCAGTTTCGCGACTGCTGTATGTGATTCAACAATCACCGTTAGCGCAAAACTTGCCCGACGGATTGAAACGCGCATATGAGCTTGCGCCCGCCTTTTCAGAACAGTTTTTTGATGAAACCTTCACGCCAAATCCGAACCTCGAATCAGTTCAGTTTCTTTCAGGCTGTTTGATGAACACAGCGTTCAGCGAAGTGCATGCGCATACGGCAACCGTGTTGGAAGTCGCGGGAAAAACAGTTCAAATGCCGAAAGGACAAATCTGTTGTGGTGCATTGCACGCGCATAATGGCTATGTAAGCGAAGCCAAAAAGATGGCGGAAGTAAACATTTGCGCCTTCGAAGGAAGTGATGCGCCTATCGTTACGAACTCTGCGGGGTGTGGCGCGATGATGAAACACTATCCGAAACTCTTTGAAGAAGGGAGCGAGTGGCACAGGCGCGCAACGAGCGTAGCAAAGCGGGTGCGCGATTTATCGGAATTTCTTGCGGAACTGAGCTTCGCTCCAACAAGAAAACTCAATGTACGAGTAACCTACCAAGACGCATGCCACTTAGAGCATGGACAAAAAATCAAAACGCAACCGAGAACACTTTTGCGACGCGCCTTTGCGGAAGTCGTTGAACTTAATTCGCCTGAATGTTGTGGCAGTGCAGGAATTTACAACCTCTTGCAACCCGATTGGTCGGAAGAATTTTTGAAACTCAAAGTCGAGGCGATTCAGAAAACGAAGGCGGATTTTGTGATAACCGCAAACCCGGGCTGTTTGCTACAACTCCAATACGGTTTGAAAGAGGCAGGTGTGAAAACGAAGGCGATTCATCTTGCAACGGCGTTGCAGATGGCAGTGAGGGGATAATCAAAGTGCTTTGCCGCTGTTATACTGCTGGCGCAATTTTTCAGCCATGGTTTCGGTGATGCCGTGAGAGACTTTGAAGCCGAATTTCTTTTGCAAAAATTCCTCAACGCGAACCCACTTATTGTCCATCTTAATTTTTCCTGACCACGCGCAGATGGTAACCATTTCTTCAAGTTGCTTAATCTTTTCGGTCTGTTCGGCAATTTGTGCGTTCTTTTGGGCTTCTTTGAGCGCGAACTGCAGTTCAAGTGCATTGATTTTTTCGGTCATTTGCTTGCCGAACTGCTTTTCAGAGACTGCCATATATTGCTTGTGATAGAGAAGTGCCTGCTTGAAGTCGCCAAGTTGTTCGTAGATACCTGAAAGGTGAATGTATAAATGGTCAAGATGTCGCTGCACGCCTGTTTTTTCAACAACGTCAAGAGCCTCTTGCAATGGC
>CALGMC010000088.1 GCA_937959145.1 uncultured Chlorobiales bacterium | reverse complement strand
GTAAAGCGCAACCATTACCCCAATCAGCGCAACCACAATCACCAACGCCGTGATGAAGAAAAACGCCCAATCGATATTGCCGACAATGTCAAAAAGATTTTTGATTTCATTGACCGCAAACGCCGCTTGCGCGTAAGGCTCACGATTGATTTTGTCGTAGAGTTGAAGCGAAAAAATCGGGGCTTTGGCTTTGACTAAAATCGCTGTTACATCGCCTTCGGTTGGAACGGTGCGTTCGTGCTGGTGCTCGTGGTCGTGTTGATGGTCATGGTCATGCTTGTGGTCGGGGTGGTCGTCGCCGTCAGTGTGCGGTGTGCCGTCGGAGTGCGTGTGTTTATCTGATGAAGATGTTTTGGCGTGTTCGTGCTTGTGGTCGGCATCGTGCTCGTGCTTATCGTGTTTGTGGTCGGCGGACGCCATTTGAATTTGAATCGTGTCTTTTTCGGGCTTGCCATAAGCGCGCTCGACGGCGGCTTTGCGTTTAGCGTCGTCGTCATCGTGTTCGGCTTCTTCTTCGTGAATTGCCCAAACGGTCGGGAGAGAAGCATAAATGGCTTTGTCGCTGGGCGTGCCTGTTTTTTTGAGAATGCCCACAACGGTGAATTGGTCGTGTTCATGCACTTTGCCAATATCGCCGCTCGACTCTTGCAAGCCGTGTGTAGCGACGAACTTATCGCCGAGTTTTAAGCCTGTTTTTTCTGCAACATCTTTGCCAAGCACGGCGGCATAAAGTTCATCGTCTTTGAACAAGCGTCCTTCGGCAAGTTGATACTGTTTATCTTTGGCGTAATTAAACTTCGTGAAAAATTCTGTTGTGGTGCAAACGATTCGGAAGCCACGATAATTATCGCCCAAGCCCATCGGAATGGCGTAACTGACAAACGGACTTTTGCGGTAGAGTTCGTAGGTGCTGTAAGGCAAGTTGCCCGTTGGGTTGCCGAGATGATAGACGGTGTTCAAAACAAGTTGAAGCGGCGAGCCTTTTGCGCCGAGAATGAGTTCGTAGCCGATGCTGGTTTGGCTAAATTTGTCTTCAACCTGTCGCTTGATGTCGAGCGTGGCGGCAATGAGCGCAACGCCCAGCGCAACCGAAATTGCCGTCAGAAAAACGGAAAACTTGCGCTGTGCAATGTTGGATAAGACGAGAGAAAAAATGCTCATAATGCACTCTTGTAAAGTTTGATGTGAAACGTAAGACTTTTAACCATCACATAAAAGACAATGTTAATGGACAAAGGCTATCACTAATCACTAAACGATGGAACTTATCATTATCGCGGTTGCGTCGCTCCTTGCTTCGCTCTTGACGCTATTTTCGGGATTTGGACTTGGCACACTATTGATGCCTTTTTTCGCACTGTTTTTTTCGGTTGATATTGCCATTGCTTTAACGGCGGTGGTGCATTTGCTCAATAACATCTTCAAACTGCTGCTTGTGGGAAGATTTGCGGATAGGGAAGTGATTATCAAGTTTGGGCTTGGGGCGGTGGTGTCATCGTTTGCAGGCGCGATGCTGTTGGGGGCTATTTCAACGATTGAGCCAATTTACGAATATCCATTTTTCAATCGCACGGCAAGCATTACACTGTTGAAAATTTTGATTGCATTGTTGCTGGTAGTGTTTGTGTGGTTGGAGTCGCGTCCGTCGGAGAAACGCTTGAAGTTTGAACGTAGCGATTTGTGGCTGGGCGGGGTGCTCTCAGGATTTATCGGCGGACTTTCGGGACAGCAAGGCGCATTGAGAAGCATGTTTTTGCTCAAATATGATTTGACACGGGAAAGTTTTATTGCAACAGGGATTGTCATTGCGTGTTTGATTGATGCGGCACGTCTGCCTGTTTATTTCAATCGGTTTAGTTTTGCGATTGCTGAGGAAAACACGACGGTGCTCGTCTCTGCGTGTCTTTCTGCCTTTTTGGGCGCATTTATTGGCGCAAGGCTCATGCCGAAAGTAACGATGCAAGCCGTTCAACGCACGGTTGCCGCCATGCTGGTGCTGATTGCAGGTTTAATGGCAAGCGGCATTATTTGAACGATAAACACTAAGCGATAAACATTAAGCGATAAACATTTCCTAATTTTGACGTTCAAACACTCACCGCAAATGACACCAAAAGAACTCGGCTATGCTATGCCGCCCGAATGGGCACACCACGACGCAACATGGTTTTCATTTCCACATAAGCCTGAAACTTGGCCTGATAAACCGCTTGAACCCATTTGGGAAACCTTTATCGAGTTTTTCCGATTCCTTGCGCCGCATGAGGAAGTGCATGTGAATGTGCTCGATGAGAAAATGGAATTCGATGTGCGCGAAATGGTCGCTAAAAGTGGCATTATTCGCGACGCCGTGCCGAACATTCACTACCACCGATTTCCAACCAACGATGCATGGTGCCGCGACCATGGACCGATGTTCGTTTTGCGTCGCAATGGCAACACAGTTGAAAAAGCCATTGTCGATTGGGGCTACAACGCTTGGGGCGGAAAGTATCCACCATTTGATTTAGACGACGACATTCCCACGCGAATTGCGGAATGGAAAAAATTGCCCGTCTTTTATCCGAACATCGTGATGGAAGGCGGCTCGATTGATGTCAATGGTAAAGGCTGTTTGCTCACCACAACCTCGTGCCTTCTGAACCCGAATCGCAATCCGCACCTGACGCAATCAGAAATTGAAACTTACCTCAAAGACTATCTCGGCGTTACGAAAATTCTTTGGCTCGGCGATGGAATTGTCGGAGACGACACCGACGGACACATCGACGACATCACGCGCTTCGTCAGCCCCGACACCATCGTAACGGCAATCGAAGACGATAAGAGCGATGAAAACTATGAACCCTTAATGGAAAACTATGAGCGGCTCAAAACCTTCACCGACCAAGACGGCAAGCCGTTCAACATCATCACCATTCCCATGCCGTCGCCTGTCTATGAACAAGACCAACGCTTGCCTGCGAGTTATGCGAATTTCTATATCGCCAATAACGTGGTGCTCGTGCCAACTTATCGATGCGCTAACGACATCAAGGCGTTAGAGATTTTGCAAAAATGCTTTCCAACGCGGCGCGTGCAAGGCATTGATTGCACTGACCTAATTTGGGGACTTGGCGCAATTCACTGCGTAACGCACGAAGAGCCTTCGCTTGACGCCATTTCTGATGTTGAGGTCAAATAGGCGCGTTCCAGTTCTTAATGCGACCGTGTTCAACTTCAACGCTTGGGAGCGATGCAATTTTTCCTTTCTTGAAAGACTTGAACACATCGGGCAAATCGCGCTTAGTGAGTTCAACTTCGC
>CALGMC010000087.1 GCA_937959145.1 uncultured Chlorobiales bacterium | reverse complement strand
CGCTTTGACGGTTCGTTTCAATGTGGCGCGTGCGTTTGAGTTAGCGCAAAATTATCCGAACCCGTTCAACCCAACGACGACCATTCGCTATCAAATTCCGACGGCGCAAACCGTAAGTTTGAAAGTCTATGATGTGTTGGGCAAAGAGGTAGCGACTTTGGTGAATGGTCGGCAAGAAGCGGGCAGTTACAGCGTGCCGTTCAATGCGTCGCGCTTGTCAAGCGGAATGTATTTCTATCGCTTGCAAGCAGGCGAATATGTGGAAACGCGGAAGATGATGCTGGTGAAGTGAGGTTAGCGGTAGGTGAGAAGTTCGGGGCAGGCATCAACCTGCCCTTTTTTATTGATGAATTTCTCATGGCGTTCGGAATCACCGAGGGACGTGCTGCACAGCGTCAAGCGGAAGGTTCAATTCTTTGGCAATCGCTTCATCAGACATGCCCAAGCGGCGCAAGAGCGTAACGGCTTCAAGTTTGCCTTCCAACAACCCTTTGCGCTTGCCTTCCAACAACCCTTTGCGTTTTCCTTCGAGCACCCCTTTGCGCTTGCCTTCAAGTTTGCCTTCCTCAAAGACCTCTTTGTAAAACTGCGTTTCTTTCAAGAGTTCCTTTTGTATTCCTAACATCGCTCTGACCTCCTCTCGTGTCAATTGTGCGCACGCTTATTGCCATTGACTTTCGGCATAGACTGCACAGCGTCAAGTGGAAGGTTTAATTCTTTGGCAATCGCTTCATCAGACAAGCCCAAGCGGCGCAAGAGCGTAACGGCTTCAAGTTTGCCTTCCAACAACCCTTTGCGCTTGCCTTCCAGCAACCCTTTGCGCTTGCCTTCCAACAACCCTTTGCGCTTGCCTTCCAACAACCCTTTGCGCTTGCCTTCCAACAACCCTTTGCGCTTGCCTTCCTCAAAGACCTCTTTGTAAAACTGCGTTTCTTTCAAGAGTTCCTTTTGTATTCCTAACATCGCTCTGACCTCCTCTCGTGTTAATTGTGCGCACGCTTATTGCCATTGACTTTCGGCATAGACTGCACAGCGTCAAGTGGAAGGTTCAATTCTTTGGCAATCGCTTCATCAGACAAGCCCAAGCGGCGCAAGAGCGTAACGGCTTCAAGTTTGCCTTCCAACAACCCTTTGCGTTTTCCTTCGAGCACCCCTTTGCGCTTGCCTTCCAACAACCCTTTGCGCTTGCCTTCCAACAACCCTTTGCGTTTTCCTTCGAGCACCCCTTTGCGCTTGCCTTCCTCAAAGACCTCTTTGTAAAACTGCGTTTCTTTCAAGAGTTCCTTTTGTATTCCTAACATCGCTCTGACCTCCTCTCGTGTTAGTTTTGAAAACTTGTATGTGATTATCTGCTCTATCAAATCCAACTCTTTCAGGCTTGCCTTCTTCACCATCTTACGCACCATCTTCTTCGCACGCTTTTCCGACACTACCAACAGTTTGAACAAGCCTAACGCAATTGTTTCCGAATCAGGCAATTCGTCTAAATATACGCGCTCAAAACATTCAAGCCCAAGCAGCAGTTCGTAGTTTCCTCTATCTTTCTGCTCTACGCTCCTCGTCGGATATATCACCACGCCTTTCCACTTCTTCGTCGGATATTGTTTCAAATACAAAAATACTTCCGCAAAAAAACGCGCGTAAAAATGCTCGTCTGTCTGAAACTGTGCTTCAACAAAATAGGTGTAGTCGCCTTTGCTTTTCGGCACGAACACCCCATCAAGCCGAAACGCTGTCTCTTTGATTTCTACCGATTTGAAGTCGTAGCGCGCCGCATCGTCAGGATTTCTACCGATGAGATTGAAAAAGCCCTGCGGCATCAGTTGAAACAATAAGTAGATAACTTTGTCGGTTCGCATGGTTTAGCGCACGATGGCGAGTTTTCCCATTTTTTCGCTGACGCCTTCGGCGGTGATGCGATAAATGTAAATTCCGCTTGCGACTTTCTCTCCGCTATTTGTGTCCAAGTTCCAGCGTGCGCCGCCGGTATCGCCTTCGTGCTGAATGGTTTTAATGGCTTTGCCGTTCAGCGTGTAGATGTGAATCGTGGCTTTGCGCGTGAGATTAGCAAACATGATGAAGTCCACGCCGCTTGCTTTGCTGTATGGATTGGGATAGGTAAAGACATCAGCAAGATTTTCCTTTGTGGACGCAAAGGAGACCACATTTCCGCTGTTTGCCGTGTCAATCGAAATGCCGTCGGTGCTACGAATTTCTCGAACAATTAAACTCACAGTAAAGCCGAGTGCGCCAATGGGTCTGCCTTCAAGGTCAAGCAGGAGTTTATCGTTCTGAACCGTCGCCGCTTTGACGCGCCCATCAGGTTTCACGGTAAAATTTTGCGGGGAAACAGAGTTTGGGTCAATCGGGCGATTCATCGTGAGCGAGATGCGATACGGGGAAATCACCTCTTTTTCCACGATGAAAAATGCGGCTTGCGATTCAGGCACAACCTCGAAGGTTGCAGTGTTGAAGTTTGTATCGAGTCGCGCGTTGAAAATATCGCGCAGTCCTGAAACGCGCACCACATAACGCCCGGTGTCCAATGGCACATATCGGAACGAGAGCACGGCTTCTTCTCCGCCCCTTGCAAAGGCAACCGATTGCGCAATTTTCGCTTCTCCGTTTTTTTCTATCAGAAACATGCCCGCTTGAATCGGCGGCGACATCGGACGATTAAATCGCACTCTCACACTTTGATTCGCAAAACTTGCCGAAATCACGCGCGGCAAAGGCACTGGTCGACCAATCAAATACGCGCTTGTATCGCTTTCGCTTATGCCGTCGCTTGCCGTTACGGCATAGACATAAAACAAATTCGGATTCACGCTATTGTCGATAAACTCCGTGTTGCTTGTTGTGGCAAAAAGCGACACATTAAACGGATACGTCGGAAAGGCGGTCGTGGCTTGGCGATAGATTTTATACTGCGTCGCGCCTTGCACGCTTCGCCACGACAGCCGAATTTGATTGACGCCCAAAGGCTCGCCTGCTACGCCCACAGGCGCAAGAATGCCTTGAAAATTTTGATACTCCCACGCATAACTGAACAGGTCGTCGCAAAAGTAAATCTCGTTCAAGCCGTTGCCATCGGCATCGCCAACCATGACTTCTTGCGCTTGCGCGAAAGGATAATTCCAAACTGGCGCGAAGGTCTCTCGTGCCGCATCCCACTTGAAGATGTAAAGGTTTGGATACGCCACGATGATGAGTTCGTCGACGCCGTCTTTATCCAAATCGCTTGTGGCGACGGCACTTTCAAAAAAGCGTTTGAATCGATAGTTGAAAAATGCCTGTTTCCAAATGCGCACGAGGCTATCTTGGTCGTTTGCTTGCCAACATTCATAGACCCAAATGGGCGTGGCGTAGTTGCGCAAGGAATCAAAGAGTTCTTCGCTGTGATAGCCGATGATGAGTTGTCGCTTGCCGTTGTTGAGATAATTGCCGCTCGTGATGCCTTGGCTACCGCCGATAAATCCTGCTCCCGCTTGATACTGCCAATTCAAGTTGTAAGTGTTTCCGCTTCCTGAGTATTCATATCCGAAAAAGTTTGCATCGTAATCGCCGACGATGATTTCACGTTTGCCGTCGCCGTCGAAGTCATCGACGATTGCGCGCGGTTGCTCGAAGAGCGGTGCCGTGTTTGGATTTTCGCGACTGCGGAAAGGATTCGGCAATGAGGCGATTAGTTGAAAGGCGTTGCTATAAATGAGGTAGTTCGTATCGCGTCGCGCAAGCAGTTGGCGTTCGCCGTTGTTTTTGGTGTCGGCGAAGGTTGCGCCCCAGAGGTCGGCGCGCGTGGTGTCGGCAAATTTTATCGTCCCAAACGGCGAGCCTTGTGGCGTTGATTGCGAAAAGACAAGGGTTTTTCCGCCTGCACTGGTGAGCAGTTCTAAGCGTCCGTCGCCATCAATATCAGCAACGCTTCGCGGGATTTGCAGGAGCGGAAGCGTATCGAGCAAGATGAACTTTGCGCTATCGGCGTTGTATTCGTAGCGGCGCAAGTCGCCGAACTTTCTGCCTTCAAATGGTCGGCTTTCGTTCATCAAGACTTCCTTTCGTCCGTTGCGATTAAAATCTTGCATCGTTTTCAGGAAGTAGCCTTTTGGCAAGCGCAAATCGCGCCGCTCGCGCAAGTAGGTTTGACCAAAGGTCGGAATTTGGCTCACGAAGCCATTGAGCCGAAAAGTGCTTGTGTCGCTTCTTGTTATGAATCCTGCAAGATTTTTGGCTTGAACGAAAAAGTCGTAATCGGTTTCAGGTTGAAGGTCGCTTTCGCGAAGCAGTGCGGAATGGCGTTGGCGAATGCCATCGAAGCGAAACGGTGAAAAGGGTTGCGAAGAATTTCTTTGACGATAAAACAAGACGGCATCGCATTGGTCGTCGGTGCGAAACTCAACCAAGACGCCGTGTCGGTCATTGACGATTACATCGGTTGCGGAAAGCGATGAGATAACGGGCGGCGTTCTATCAATGACAACACGGATTCGGTTTTCAATCGTGCGTCCTGTGGTTTCGCGCACGGCAAGGCGAAGCGTGTAGTCGCCATCGGGCAAGAGCGAATCGGGTTGCACAATGTTCCATATTGCCAGCGTGTCGCGAATCATCGGTCGAGTTGAAGTTGCGAGCGTTATCCATGGATTTTGATTGCCAATGCCGCGCCGATAGTCGACTGTGAAGGATTGAAATCGTGGTGAGATAGCCGTTCCTGTTACGGCAATCGGCGATTGAGCGGTTCTGCCTTCGTCCGTTTGAGGGGAGAGAATTTTTGCAATCGGTGCGCCATCGCTTTGTAGGGCTTGAAGCATGTTGAGTCGTCCGCTTCCGGTGAAGTGGTCCCATCCTTCGAGCTCGATGTCGTCGGTGGTGGAAACGAGAATGCCGCGCACTTGTTCGGCGGTGAGGTTTGGTCGGAGCGAAAGGAGCAAGGCGGCAGTGCCTGCGGCGTGCGGTGCGGCGGCTGATGTTCCGCCAAAGTTCGATGTGTAAAAGCCACGATAAAACGGAAAAGTTGTGTTAATGCCAACGCCTGGGGCGCATAAATCCAAGCGAATGCCGAAGGTGGTGAAAGGCGTGCGCGTGTCGAATGGGGTGGTTGCGCCAACGGCGATGACTTCGTCGTAGCCTGCGGGATAGCGTTGTTGGTCGCCGCCTGCATTGCCCGAAGAAGCACACATCACCACGCCTCGCGAATAAGCATATTGAACCGCATCGCGCACCACAGGCGAAAGCACCACATCGCCGAAGCTCATGTTCAAAATGCGAATGTTGTTATCGGCGGCGTAAATGATGGCGGTTGCGATGTCTCTATCCGCCGCAAAGTCGCCACCGAATCCGCCCCATGCCGTAAAGACGCGAAGCGCGACGAGTTTGCAATTTGGCGCAACGCCTGCAACGCCAATCGTGTTGTTGGTTGCCGCCGCCACAATGCCTGCACAAGCCGTGCCGTGTGAGTTATCGTCGAAGGGGTCGGGGTCAGGAAATTGAAAATCTGATGCGCCGTTGAGATGGTCGACGTTGAAGGGTTGGTCGGTGAAGTCGTAGCCAATCACATCGTCGGCGTAGCCGTTGCCGTCTTGGTCGATGCCGTCGAAGTCGCCTGTAATGCCGTTGGGGTCAAGTTGAAAGGTGATGGGATTGCGTCGCTCGCGAAAGTCCCACGGCTCAAAGGTGCCGTTTTGGTTGCGGTCTTCGGCGGGGTTAATCCAAAGGTTTGGAATTAAGTCGGGGTGCGTGTAGTCGATGCCTGTATCCATAATGCCGATGCGCACTTGGGGACTGCCTTTCGTAATTGCCCACGCTTGTATGGCTTTGACTTTTTCCAAGTTCCATTGTTCGGAGAAGGCGGAATCGTTTGGCACCATCCAATCGTCCAAGTCGTAAAGGCGCACGGGTTCGGCGTAGTCGAGGTCGGGACTGTTTCGGAGTGCGGATAAAATCGAGGCAATTTCCGATTCCGAATACGTTGAATCGAGCCGAAGCGCATAGACTTTTCCGACGCGCGATTTTTCTTTTGCTTTCTCGAACAAGAACTTTGACGTTTCATACCGCACCGATGTTGTGCCGATGCGAAGCGTTTTCGTGGTTGCTTGTGTCTGTGCGTTGGACCGCAGTTGTAAATCGAGCGTTGAGCGTTCTTTGAATTTGATGTTCAATTCGCGTTGAAGGGTTCGCTCTGCATAAAACGGATTCGGATTGCGCGGCGCGTAAAGCGACGGATTCGCTTTGAATAGAGCCGCTTCGGGCTGTGCAAAGGCAGATAGGCTGAAGGAAACGATGAGCAAACCTGCAAGCGTGATAACTTTCATTCTGTCGGATTTTGGAAGTTCGTGCAAGTTAGAGCGATTCGCGGAGGTTTTCAAGGTATGAGGCGGGGCACATTTTTGAATCTAATGAGTAACGCGGAATGAAGAATGGTGAACGGGACACAAGCAATTCCTTCACTATTCACTCTTCATTATGCTGGGTTCCTCACCCTGTTCGGAATGACAAACAATCGCACGCGGTCATTCTCAACACAGCAAAGCGAAGTGAAGAATCCAATTCTAATGAGTAACGAGTAATGAGTAACGGGACAAGCAATTCTTCACTATTCACTCTTCATTATGCTGGATTCCTCGCTTCGCTCACGAGCTCAAGCCATTACTTGAAGAATTGGTCGAGCGTATAGACTTTGCCGTTGACTTCGACCGAGAGTTCGTTGTTGTTCGGATTAACGAAGACTTGAATTTCGCGCACGGTCCATTGCACGCCGCGTCCGTCGTAGTTCATGTTGTAGCGTTCTTCGTTGAGTTTGACGACGTCGTCGACGGGAATGGCAATATCTTCGTTGCTTGAAAGGATAACGATTTGGAGTTGTCCTTCTTGCAACTTGCGCTTCATTTCTTCGGTGTTTGAAAGCCGTCCGTATCCTGCCGCCGAGGCGATTGTGAGTTT
>CALGMC010000086.1 GCA_937959145.1 uncultured Chlorobiales bacterium | reverse complement strand
TGCCATTTTAGTGCTTTTTAGTTTTGTTTATTGTTGTTTATATGATTTGAATTTTTTAGACAGTTTGATTTTCTAAAAGTTAAATTACACGAATATAAAACTCTTTTTTTCTACTACAAATTTTTTTACTCACTTATTTCTCTTTCCAATAAAACAAATAAAACATTATCCCAAATTATTTTGAACCCTTCCGTGCTGGGGCATCAGAACATCGGCGCACGCTTCTTGTGAGGCTTTGCATTGTTTTTCCGCCTTGTATTTCGCCTACCCGCCCATTTCTTCGGCTACGCACTTTTCCCTCACTTAATTGCAGATTGAGTTTTTGTGCGAAATGCCTTTGAAATCTTCACATTCGCATTTGCCATTGTTAGTGAAATCTGTAAATTCCTTTTGATTGTTGTCTTACTTACTTCCAAACATTGACAGAGGAGAAACCATGACGGAACTTATCACAATTGAGCGGCACATCATTGAGCAACAAAAAAAGTATCCTTCGGCAACGGGTGAGTTTTCGCAGCTTTTGGCAGATGTTACGTTTGCGGCGAAACTCGTTCGCCGTGAAGTCATTCGGGCAGGGTTAGTCGATATTCTCGGTGCACATGGTTCAATGAACGTGCAAGGCGAAGAAGTCAAAAAGTTGGACGTGTTCGCCAACGAAAAATTCATTCAAGCGATTGGGCACCATGGTCGGTTTGCGGTCATGGGTTCAGAAGAATGTGAAGGTATTATCACACCGCCCGAAGGCAAAACGTCAGGGAAATATGTGTTGCTTTTCGACCCACTCGACGGCTCTTCAAACATTGATGCGAATGTGGGCGTTGGAACGATTTTTTCAATCTACAAACGTATCTCTGACCCGATGAGCGGACCGGGTTCGCTTCAAGATTGCTTGCAAAAAGGGGTGCAACAAGTTGCCGCCGGGTATGTCATTTATGGCTCATCGGTGATGCTGGTTTATACAACGGGACAAGGCGTTCACGGATTCACCTTAGACCCCACAATCGGTGAGTTTTTGCTCTCGCACGAAAACATCACGACCCCGAAGCGCGGCAAAATTTACTCGATGAACGAAGGCTACTATCGCTACTTTTTTGATGGCATCAAGAAATACATCAAGTATCTCCAACAAGAAGATAAAGCCACCAACCGCCCCTACTCTGCGCGCTATGTCGGCTCACTCGTCGCCGACTTTCATCGCAACTTGCTTTACGGCGGAATTTTTATTTATCCGCGCACGAAAAAAGCTCCAAACGGAAAGTTGCGTCTTCTCTACGAAGCCAATCCCCTTGCCTTCGTGTGCGAACAGGCGGGCGGCAGAGCCACTGACGGCTACCGACGCATTTTGGAGATTGAACCCGAAGAATTGCACCAACGCACACCGCTCTTCATCGGAAGCGAAGAAGATGTCAAAATCGCCGAAGAGTTTGAGCAAGGACTTCGCGAATTAGAGCACGACACGGAACTGATTCCGAAAATGCTCGCCGAAGTCAAAAAAGCCGAATCGCTGTTGGTAAAATAATTTGATTGGATTACCAGCCCTCCGTTCCGTGCTCGCCTTTGAACGGACCGATAAGGTCGGAGGTAATCCAGCCGCCGTAGAAATCCCCCTTCTGCGCCCTCGCACGCTCGCCCTCGACGAAGCACGCATCAACGCGGCTCGCATAAAATGCAAAGCATGCTTTTAAGGCTTCATACTCTTTTGGCGGATTGGGGTAGCTCCATGCGGCATTTTCCGACTTGCTTTCGTCGACTTTAATCGTCCAATAAGTCGCACGCCCTTTGAACTCGCAAAAGGTTGATTGCGTTGTAAGCACGAGATATTCGGTCTTTACGTCTTGCTTGGGAATGTAATAGGTGGGCGGGTGTGAAGTTTCAAGGAGTCGGAGTGCGTTGCGCGTTTCGGCAATCACGACACCTGCAAACTCGACGCGCACGAGTTTTGAAGTTCGCTCCAACTTTGGCGGTCGTGGATAATCCCAAACAGATTCAGGCATGGTCGGTCATTTAATTAGGCTAATGAATTAGGCTGATAATTAGGCTGATGTTGTTGATTGTAAATTGAGACAATAAATTGATTTTCTGCAAAATTGTGATAAATTCCGCCAATTTCATTCATGCAGATTTTTTACTTTTATCGCACCACGACAAAATAGGAACAACATAATATGGCAGAGTCAACTTCGATACAATTTTCAAGAATTGGGATTCGTTCAAAACTGTTGCGCGATTTCCTCATCGCCGCGGCTGTGCCCGTTTTCCTTTGTGGAATCATTTTTTTGATTGTCATCGGCGTCTATAACAGTCAGCAAGCCGAACAAGCGATAGAAGATGCAGAGCGCGTTGCGCAGTCTCGCATTGCTGAGCAGTCTCAAGTTTTTAAGAATGTCGTCAACAATCAACTCGCGCTCTTGCAAAGCGAAGTTGCTAACGCGGTTACATCGCCGCGATATGTTTCAGGTTTTACGACGCTCGTTTTTCCGCCCAAGAAAGCCGATGAACAAATGCTTCAAGCCGTGCGGGAAGATTTGCAGAAATCTTCTGCCGAAGTCATGTCGTCGCTCTCGCTGAGCATGATGACCTTTGTCGGACTTGACGGCACGGTGATACTACGCGGCTCAACGCCAAACAAATTCGGCGATGTTTATTTCAAAGAGTTCAAACAAACCACGCCTAACCCTAATTTCATTCCGCTCAAACGGCTTTGCGAAGCGGCTTTTCGCGGTCAAACCACATCGTCAGTTGAACTTTTCCCTGCATCGCTTTTGATGGAAGAGCCGGTTACAGCCGCCAATGCGGTCAGCAATGTTACGGTTGCAGGCAGAAGCACGCTCGCCGACCAAGCACGCGTCGATGGTTCGAGCTTGGGCGAGAATGCAGGCAAAGAAGATAACGGATTGATGCTCACCACGATTCAGCCGATTTATGCAAACGACGGCAGAACGATTGGCTGTGTGATTGCCGCAAAAATGATCAATCGAAACGACCGCGTGGTTTTGCGCGAGTTCAGTTCTCTCATCTCTCGCGAAACGGTTCGCCCGTCTATCACGATTGGCGACGTGCGTATTTCAACGTCGGAACAAACCGCGAGCGGCGGTTCAGCATTGAGCTACAAAATTCCACAAGAAATATGGCAACGCATTCCTGCCGAAAAATTCGCCTTCGTTAAAGGTGACAACAATGTTACTGCAAAGGCATACAGTTACTACACTGCTCTGCAAAATAGTTCAGGACAAGTTTTGGGCGCATTGTGTTTGTCTTCTGACCAAAGCTTTTACCTTTCCTCGACCGAATCGTTAATTGCCTCTAACGGTGGATTGATTTTCTGGGGCATTTTCATCTCGCTTCTGTTCATCGGCGCAGGCGTCGGATTGGCATTTTATTTTTCTGCCCGTCAAGGCGGCGAGATACTCACTTCGCTTGGCGAGATAAAGTCGCTGACCGACAGCGTGCTTTCAGGCGACTTTAATGCGCGTGCAACCCTCACCACTGGCGACGAGTTTGAAGAGGTTGCCAATCAATTCAACGAAATGATTCGCCGTCTTTCCGCGCTCGTCGATACCGAAACCGCCCGAGATGCGATTCAAAAGCAGTTAACCGATTTGCTGATTGTGGTGTCGAACTCCGCCGAAGGTGATTTTACTCAGCGTGCTGTTGTTACCGAAGGCGCATTAGGCGCGCTCGCCGACTCGTTCAACCTGATGGTCGATGACCTCGGAAACCTGATTCGCGAAGTTCAAGGCGCGGCGTTGCAAGTAGGCGATGCGGCATCGGAAATTCTTGCGGCAACCGAACAAATGGCGCGCGGTGCAGAAGAACAATCAGTGCAGGTTGCCAACGCCTCAGCGGCAGTCGAAGAAATGGCGGCATCTATTCGTCAAGTTGCGATGAACGCAGACTCCGCCTCGGAAGCGGCACAACGCGCCACGCAGGTCGCGCAAACCGGCGGTAACACCGTTATGGAAACGATTGAAGGTATGAAACGCATTCGTGCAACCGTGCAAGACTCTTCGCAAAAGATTAAATCACTTGGAGAATCGTCGCTCGAAATTTCTAAAATCGTTCAAACGATTGAAGACATCGCTAACCAAACCAACCTCCTTGCTTTGAACGCGACGATTGAAGCGGCGCGCGCAGGCGACGCAGGACGCGGTTTCGCCGTCGTTGCTGACCAAGTGCGTGAACTGGCTGAACGCGCCACCAAAGCTACCAACGACATCTCCCAACTTGTGCAAACGATTCAATCCGAAACCCAAGACGCTGTGTCCGCAATGGAACGCGGAACGCTCGAAGTGGAGCGCGGCACGAAACTCGCCGACTCCGCCTCTCGCGCACTCGTTGAAATTCAAAGCGTGGTGCAACAATCCACCGAACTTATCCAAGAAATCTCGCTCGCGGCGAAACAACAAGACGTCGCCTCTTCGGGCGTTGTGTCTGCTATGACCGAAGTAAGCCAAATCGCCAAACAGTCGCTCAACGGCTCTAAGCAATCGGCGCAACTTGCCATGCGTCTGAACGCGATTACGCAGCAGCTTGCTCGCTCGGTTTCTCGCTTCAAAATTCCATCATCCGGCATTCAGAAAATCGGCGATGCTACGCTCGATTCTGCTAACGACATGATGCTTGGCAATGGCAACAACAACGAAAAGAAAATGCTTTCGGAATCGTCTTCTCCGTTCAAAACCAGTAACGACTTGTTTGTGGAAGATGACCTATCTGGTTTTGGAAATGTTAATCTCAAATAGCAACATACTTTCATAAGCAAGTTGCATTCGCCGTGCGTGTTTTCAAGCATATACATTTGCATCACACTTCAAGACCGTATTAGCAACCTCATTAGCAATAGTGACGCGCTATTCTTTCTCAACGCATTGTCGCCGATAAAACGCGCGCTGACATATTGCCGATTACAGCAACTAAATGGACAAAGCAGATTATGACGGGTTCAGGTATTCTATTGGGTAACGCCAAAGGCAAAAAGAAATCTTCAAAAAGCGCATCACGCATGACCCTTACGCCTGAAGTTCATGCGGATACGACCATCAAGCTTTTTATACAAGATGTTTCGGGTCGACTCAAATCGCTCTTCAAAAAGCGCAAAGGCAAACACTCGAAACTCTTTATCTCATTCTTTTCGCAACTTAGCGCAGAACCTGCACCGATTGAAGCCCTCTCCGCACTTCAACTCGAAGTATTCTCGGATTTTCTTGGGTTTTTAGAAAATGCAAAGTCGCGACTTGTTTCGTCCAATTCGGCAAATGCGCAAGACACTTATCAACTGCTCACAGAAAATCTTGATTCTACCGCTGACTTTTTGAGCCAATTACTCACAACGGTTGAAAACAACGAATCCGTTTTGAATACGCTGCGAGAGTATGTTTCTAACACTTCATCGCCGAAACCTTCTTCAAAAAGTCGTCAAGAAACCTCGCCCCCTGAAACACAACCTATGGTGCAACCCTCACAAGTTCAAATGCTTTCATCTGTCGAGAAGACCAAAACAAATGGCAACGCTCACGTTTTCCGAAAAGGCAAGCGCGTCATACACTACTACAAAGAGTCCATCAACAGCGACTTCGGATTCAACTTATCGCTTTTGGCGTCGCTTTCTCCAACAAGCATAGATACAAGCAAGAAGCCTCAAACGGTCAAGAAACAGGCTTCGGTAACCGCCCCGCCTGTGGCTCGAATCGCGCCCGCGCTTCAAAATTATTTCAACATGATTGCGTCGTTCGCACGCGACATCGTTGCCGAGAAATCTTATCCTTCAACGATTGCCGATGCGATGGCGAAACTCGCGGCGTCTCCTGATGTTTTCTCCGATTTGGTTTTATTCGCTTCCCTTCCGGGCGTTATCGATTTCATCGAGTTTTCAAAAACTTTGAACGAAGAATCCATTGACGCGCTTGGCGAAGCGGTCATACGCGACATCGCCAGCCACCTTTGCGACGCCTTCGTCACAGAAGATGCACAATCTTTAATCGCAACCTACCTCTCGACACCTTCGGCAACCGACGTTGAGACAGTCTTTGAATCGCTTACGCCTGAGCCGATTCCCGAAGAAGAGCCGCTTCCAAACATTCAGCTTGAAAAGTTCGCCGAAGATATTGCGCTTGAAGGCTCGACCGAACCTCCAACGGAAAGCGATTACATTCAATTCGCCAACAGCACCCTACGCAAAGCGGGACGCGCGCTTCAAGCACGAAAGGCTTCCAATGCGTCTCAAACTTACTTGCTCAATCTGCTCGCGCACCCCGACGTGCTTACCGCGATTGCGCAATCCGAACTTCCGTTCTTCCAAAACTTTGCTGAGTTTCTTGGTCAATCGTGGGTAAATCAAACCCCGACGGCGACGCTTCTTCAACATCAAGAAGATATTGTTAATGCCGTCGTGCAAACGCTTCAAGAGACATTCCCCGCTGATGTAGCCGAAGCGGAATCGTCGCCGATGTTGATCGAAGCCGAAAAAGCCTTGCAAGGATTGGAAGAACATATCGAGCCGATTAAAGACGAAGAGCCTTCGATTCCCGTGCTTCCTGACATTTCGGAGTTCATTTCCGACGTTGAAGAAGTCGTGCCCGACGAACAAACTTTGCTTACTGCACAAAGCGACATGGCGTCACCTGAAACGAGCCACCCACTTCCCGATATTTCCGACTTCTCGTTTCTGGATTCAACCGAGGCTCAAACATCTGACGCGATTTCCGATGATTCAACCCGCGCAACAGAGCGCGACCTCACTTCAGCTTTTGATTACGCCGCTTGCGCCGCCAACTTCTTGCGCCAAGTCATTTTGTCTCTGCCGAATTCCGCCTCCGGTCTTGAAGCGCAATCTTATCTTCAATCGCTTTTGAATGCGCCCGATTTGCTTTACGCGCTGGCTTCTTCAACTCAACGCAACTTGGTTGAACTCGCCACCACATTGGAAACTGCTAAACTTTCAAATACGCCCGTTGATGCGCTCACCGAGCCGCTTTCCGAAGCAGTTGGGTTGGTTGCAGGCGATTTGCTCCAACACTTCCGCTCAAAATCATCTTTGAACGCGCTTGAAGAAGACGAAGACGACATGGTCTTCACATTCAGCGAACTCGTTCCGCCCTCTTCCCCAACAAGCAATACGCGCGACCTTGACGACGTTATGTCGCTTTCCGAAGGCGAACTTTCATTTGAACCGTCAACACCAACAGCATCATTTGAAACGCAACCAACCGAAATACCCGCTCCCGCTTTTGATGAACAACTCCTTCAAAACGAAATTCACGAAGAAAGCACCAGCGTTGCCACGCCTTCCGACTTGCACGCTACCGACGACGCCTCTTCCAATTTTGAAGATTCGCTCTTGCTCGATGACTCCGCGCTTACGCTCCTCGAAGAGCCTTCAACACCAACGCTCGACGACCTGAAATTAGATGTGCCACAACCCGACGCCGACTTGGATTTTCATGCCGACGATTTGCTCCTCCCCGAAGACGACCTTCTTTCGGAAACAGCATCTCTACACAGCGACGAGCGAGCGAGCGATTTGGCAACCGATTCTCTTTCCACACCAACACCCGATATGCTTTCTTCGGAATCTGACTTAAACCTTACGTTCGATGAATCGCCTCTTGCAGAAACGCCTCTTGAACTCGCTCCGTCAGAACCTCTATCGCTCAACTTTGAATCAGACATACAAGAGCCGCCCGTAAACACCAACGAACCTCTGAGCCTTACAGAGACGCTCGATTCGGCGGAAAATCTTGACACAATTAGCGAACTCACTTTCAGCAATGAACTCTTGCTCGATGAATCGGGCATGGGCGAAATGCTTGATTCTCCCACCTCACGACAAGACCTTTCACAGCTCTCGTCGCTCTCCGACAAAGCCAATCGTGAAAATCCCGACGATATGCTGCTCAGCGATACGCTCGATGAGTCATTCCTCACCGATAGCCCGATGCTTTTGGACGACACTTCTTCCAACAATGCTTTGCCTGACGATACGCTTTCTGCATCACCCACTCTTGAAGAGCACGCTGAATTACCGTCGTCTCAATTCTCATTGCCTCAATTAGAAGAATCACTTTCGGAAGAATCGCTTTTGGCGGAAAGCAAAGAAGATGCGCCCGCGTTGGAACTGCCCGATTTAGATTTCTCCTTCGATACAGCCGCTCTTGACGACGCGATTGCACCCGAAAGTGAGATTGCTCCTGCAAGTGAGATTGCGCCGAATGAAACACCTGAAAACCTTATGACGGCAGACCTCACATTCAGCGACACGCTCTCTCTTGATGATTCATCACTTCTTACAGAGACGACGACTGGTGCACCTGCCGTAGTTCAATCCAAGTCGATGTCGAGTTCCGACTTCCTCAAACATGAATCCTACGAAAGCGAACTTGCTCCGATTGGCGACTTCCAACTCGATGAACTTCAACAAATCTTTTTGGACGAAGCCCGCGAGTATTTGGAAAAATTAAGTGCCGATATCCTCGAGCTCGATAAATTCGCTGGCACGGTGCAACCCGACCTTATCAACCGCGCTTTGCGTGGCGCGCACACGCTCAAAGGCTCTGCCGCGATGGTGAATTTGAACAACATTCGCGATTTAGGGCATAAGATGGAAGACTGCTTACAAGTCGTGCGCGACAACAACCTCAAAGTGCCGCGTCCGCTTTTAGACGTCTGCTTGAAATCTATCGACGCAATCGGCGTAATGGTTGAAAACTTCCGTCGCACGGGCGAAGACCGCTTCACGAAATCGCAACCGCTGATGGATTTATTTGTCGCTTACACAAAGCAGTTGCAGGAAACTGGCGAAATTAAAGACACCCATGTTACCTTGACCACCGAACCCGTCGCTGTTGGAGCGGACGAAGAGAAAACCGACTTTCAGCCCGATGAACTCCAACAAATCTTTTTGGACGAAGCCAACGAGTATCTGGAAAAATTGAACGCCGATATGCTCGAGCTCGAAAAGGTTGCCGGAACGGTGCAACCCGAACTCGTCAATCGTGTTCTGCGCGGCGCACATACGCTCAAAGGTTCGGCGGCGATGGTGAATCTGAAAAACATCAGCGAACTTGCGCACAAGATGGAAGACTGCTTGCAAGTGGTGCGCGATAATAACCTCAAAGTGCCGCGTCCATTGCTCGATATTCTCTTCAAGTCGTGCGACGCCATCGGCACGATGCTCAAAACATTCCGAAACACAGGCAAAGATGCGCTCGATGTGTCGCGATATGTTGCGGTTCTAAAAGAATATATGACGCAACTGCAACAGACGGGCGAAGTTAAAACCGTCTTGTCGCTTGAAGCCGCGCCAGTGCAAGCCGAAACACAACCCGCGCCGAAGCAAAAAGCCTTCACCGAAGAAACGGTTCGTATTGACATTCGCTCGCTTAACAACCTCGTCAATATGTCGGCAGAGCTGGTCATTTCGCGCAACCGTTTGACAAACGAACTTGCAAGCGTTACACGCCTGATTAACAAGTTCATGAAAGAGCGCAACCATCTTGCCCAAGTCAATAAAAAAATTCTAACAACGATTCAGAAAAACGCAGGCGAGCGCGCCGACACGAACGCCGGATTCAGCGATATTCTTAAAGAGTTTTCCGAAACGGAATTCGACCGATTCAGCGACCTTGACATCATCTCGCGCGATGTCCGCTCCGCAATGCTCAACCTCGATGAAACCATCAACGAGCTTCGCAGTTTGAGTTCAATTCTCGGTCAAAATGTCGTGAAAGTCAGCGGTATTGCAAATGACTTAAACCGCGAAATCGTCGGCATGCGTATGGTGCCAATGCGCCAAATGTACACTCGCTTCCAACGCAGTTTCCGGGACATCGCCAAAGGTGAAGGCAAAGAAATTATTTTCAATACCGAAGGCGAAGACACCAAACTCGATAAAAGCGTGATGGAAGAAATCGTCGAGCCTGTTCTGCACATGGTTCGCAATGCGATTGGACACGGCATTGAAAAGCCAGAAACGCGCCTCGCCAATGGAAAACCCGCCGAAGGCACGCTGACGATTCGCGCTTACCAAAAAGGAAGTCGAGTTATCTTAGAAATTGAAGACGATGGCGGCGGCATTCCCGTTGAGAAGGTTAAAGCCAAAGCCGTCCGACAAGGCTTGATTTCACAAGAAGAAGCCGACGCCATGCCCGCAAGCAAAGCCACCGAACTCATCTTCTTGCCCGGCTTCAGCACGGCAGAAAAAATCACCGAACTTTCAGGGCGCGGCGTTGGAATGGACGTCGTTAAAAACACGATTCGCCAACTTAAAGGCACGGTTACGGTTGAAACGCGCGAAGGCAAAGGCACAAAGTTCACCATCTCGCTTCCCATTACCCTTGCTATTAACCAAGCCTTGCTTGTTAGCGCGAGCGAACACATTTACGCCATTCCGCTTGAACTCGTGCTTGAAACCTTATCCGTTTCATCGGATTACCTCATGACCGACGAGGACGGAAACAAGACCATTTCCATTCGCGGGGAAGAATATGAGTTCCGCTATCTCAACGAACTTTTAGGCTACAGCATCGAGGCACTTGAATACAAGACGATGCACTCCGTTGTCGTGATTGGGCTCGACGACCGTAAAGTTGCCGTCGCGGTTGAAAAGTTGATTGGAAAGGAAGAAATCGTCGTTAAATCGCTGGGTCGTCACTTGCGCAACGTGCGCGGCATTATCGGCGCAACAATTTTGGGAGACGGGCAAGTTGTGGTGATTTTGGATATTGAATACTTGCTTCGTCCGATTGGCGAACGCGGCGAAGATGTGCAGGTTCAAGCCCTACCAGCACCAGAGGAGGAACCCCAAGAAATTCACCCAACGATTACCAAACGCAAACGCAAAGGCGCGAAAATCACCGTGCTTCATGCCGACGATTCGCCGAGCGTGCGCAAGTATGTGCAGTCCGTCTTGAAAGGCGCGAATATCGAAGTTATTTCGGCTGACGATGGTTTGAACGCCATCAACCGTTTGACACAGCCGAACTCGAATATCGACCTCATCGTCAGCGACCTTGAAATGCCGCGTATGAACGGTTTTGAATTTGTTACAGAGGTGCGTAAAATGGACGCTTACAAAGACATTCCATTTATCATCGTTACCGCACGCGCCGGCGACAAACACCGACGCACAGGCTTGGAATTGGGCGCAAATGCGTTTCTTAATAAACCCTTTGACCCGTCTCAACTTATCGAGACGATAGAAAGCTACATCGCTTAATCAAATTCTTTTTCAAAAACTATGTCTGCTACAACCACTCCTCGACGCGTCTTGGTCGTCGATGACGAACAAAACATCGCATTGGGCATTTTGAAGACGCTCGGACAATCCCCGATGTATGTCGCCAAACATGCACCAAGCGGCGAAATTGCCGTTGCTGAACTCGCCAAAACGCCTTACGACTTGGTGATTACCGATATTCGTATGCCCGGCATGAGCGGCATTGATTTGCTTCGCCACATTCGCGCCAACCATGCCGACGTCGGCGTGATTATCATGACCGCTTACGGCTCAACCCAAGTGCAGGAAGAAGCCTCACGGCGCGGCTCGCTCCTCTACATCGAAAAGCCGTTTGACTTTGCACAGATGCAAGCCACCATCGAGGATTTCTTCAAACGAAAAGAAGAAACTTCTACCACTACCCAAAAGGAAGAAAGCGTTTCAGGTGTTATTCCCGGTCTTTCCTTGATGGACGTGATTCAGATGAACTGCTTGGCGCGCTTTACTGGCACGCTCCACATCAAAACGAGTAACGGACAACAAGGGATTATTTGCTTCAACAAAGGCGAAATTCCCCACTGCGAAACGGCAACCCGTTCAGGCAAAGATGCGTTTTTTGAAATCGTGCAGTGGCAAGGCGGCAGTTTCGATACGATTGAACAAATTCCGCCGACCGTTACGATTGTTGAAAGTTGGGAGCAACTCATGATGGAAGCGGCAATGATGATGCCCGACACGCCCACCCCAACACAAGCAAGTGCAAAGCCCAAAGCCCCACCGAAAGCACCAACGCCGAAAGTAGAGCCGGCACCTGCCGATACGTCCAAAATGCTCGACCGCGTTATGGAGGCGGCGAAAGCCGAAGTTACTTTTATCGTAACGCATAGCGGCTTCGTTATTGATAAGCGCATCGCTCAAACTTCTAAAATTGATCTCAATAAATCAGGCGACGAAATCTCAAAACTTCTGCCCGGCATCTTCAGCGTTGCCAAAACGCTTACGGCGGGCACGCTCAATGAAATCACGCTTCGCTTCGAGGGGAAGACAGCCATGATTCGAAACGTCGCCCAAAGCGATTTGCTCTTCATCGTTATATCGCCCGCTTCCGTTTCTTCGGGCGACATCTTCAAAGCCATTGAGCGCGAGTCGGAAAACATCAAGAAAATTTTGTAATCTTCATTCCGAATTTGAACCTGTTTTTGTAACTTTATCACCTCATTACTGTGTCTATTCAAGCGTCTTTCGTCAATGAAAAATTTTAGCGACGTTATTTCTCTGTTTCAAGATTTACCCAGCGTTATTGGCGTCTTACTCATTGACGGTGACGGTCTTGTGCTCGCAGGCTCATTAGGCGATAAAACTCAACAAGAGAGATATTCTCCGATATTACATACACTTTTGAACGATGTTTTCAGGCATCTTGCAACGCTTGGAGAGACGACGAACCAAATTTGTTTCGTGCAAGATTCGCAGATGATTATTGCACAACCTGTTTATGATGTGATTCTCATCGTCTATACGAAGAAAAAAGAACTCGACTTATTGCAGTCGCGTTTTTCACAAGCAGTTTCAGTTTTACAGCGCATTGCTGCGCCAGATTTTTCAAACACTTAAACTTCACAGGCATCACAATGGCGAATATCAATTACGCAAACAAAGAGATTATCATCAAGATTGTCTACTACGGTCCTGGAATGAGCGGCAAAACGACCAACTTGCAAGTTTTGCACCAGATGGTTCCCAAAGATGCAGCAAGCCGAATGATTTCACTTGCCACAGAGCAAGACCGAACGCTTTATTTCGACCTTCTCCCGATTTCGCTCGGCTCAGTAAAAGGCTTCAACACCAAGTTCCAGCTCTACACCGTTCCCGGTCAGGTTTATTACAACACCACACGCAAACTCGTGCTTAACGGCGTCGATGGCGTAGTGTTCGTTGCCGATTCGCAACAAGGTAAAATGCCCGAAAACAAAGAAAGCCTTGAAAACCTTCGCGAAAACTTGGCAGAATATGGCATTGATATGAACACCTTTGCAGTTGTCATGCAATACAACAAGCGCGACCTCTTGCCTGTCTATAGCATTGAAGAGTTGCAACGCGAGCTCAATCCGATGGGTTTCCCTTACGCCGAAGCTGTTGCCTTCAAAGGTCAAGGATTGATGGAGACACTGAAACTCATCAGCAAATTGACACTGCAACGCATCGGAAGCAAGTCAGGCGCACAGGTTCAAGACGCTGACGGCAACCCTGCAACGCCTGCACCTGCCGCCGCTCCCGCGCAACAAGCCCAGCCTGCAACCAGCAGCGACTTCTTCAAGAATCTTCAAAACAAAATGAAGTAATTCTTTTGTAGGTTGTAAAAATATCGTCCTAAACTTAAAGGGCAGGTCTAAAATCCTGCCCTTGCTGTTTTCCAAATATCTCAATGCTATTTTTGCGCGAGCCATAGCTCAGGGTCGTATTTATTGCGCCCGTGCCATACCTCAAAATGCACCAATCCGCCGCCTTGCGCTGATTTTCCCGCCAATCCTAATGACTGACCCGCCGAAATGCTTTCGCCTTTGGTTACTTTCACTTCCGAAAGATTTGCATAAACCGTTAAGTATGCGTTGGCATGGCGCACAATAACGATGTTGCCGAACGTTGGAAGAAATCCGATTTGCGAGACGACGCCTTGCGCAACGGCAAACACGCTTGTTCCAACTGATGTTGAAATATCCACGCCGTTGTTGAACGTGACGATTTTCAACTCTTTGTTTTCGCTTTCGCCGAAGGTTTTGATGATTACGCCATCTTGAACAGGCCAAGGCAATTTGCCTCTGTATTTTTCAAAATCCCCTTTGATTTCCGAGTAAGCGAACGCTTCATTTGCGCCGCTCTTGCGTTCCGACTGCGCAGAGGCTTTGCCTTCGCGTGCACGCTGAATCGCTTCTTCTTCGGCAAAAAGCATTTTTTGAATCGCGTCTTGTAAGGCTTTGGCTTGGGCTTGGCGTTGTGCGATTTGACTTTGCAAGCGTCGCTTGTCTTTTCGCAATTTTGCAATCAACTTTTCGCGCTCCACGCGCCGCCCTTCCATCACTTTGGCTTGATAGCGTCGCTGTTCAAGCAGTTTTTCACTTTCAGCAAATCGGGCGTCGAGCTCCGTTTGAAGTTGAGCGATGTGCTCCTGCTTTTCAGAAATGTCTTGAATTTTAATTTTCCCCGCTTCTTCAAAGCGTTTGATGTATTCAGCGCGAACAAGGGCTTGATTGAACGAACCTGACGAGAAGAGCACCTCTAAATCGCGTTTGACGCCGAACTTGTAAATCCCCACCGCGTAGCGCGCAAACGAATTTTTCATTGCTTCCAATTCGCGCTTGGTTTCTTCCAATTCGCGCTTAGTGCTGGCGATTTGTGCGGCAAGTTTTTTCTGACTGATTTCCGTTTGACGAATGACTTCTCGATATAACTGAATTTGATTGTCTAAATTTTCAAGCACTCGCAAAGAGACTTTTTCTTGCTCGTCGGCATTGCTTAACTCGCGCTCAAAGGCTTTAATCTGACGCTCAATCGTGGCGATATTTTTTTCAATCTCCTGACGCTCTTTGGTGATTTGAGAAAGTTCGCCGTCGCGCGTTTTGAACTTTCCTTTTTTGCTCTGCGCCAAAAGATGCGTGCTGTTTATGAGAACGAGGCTAATTAGGAAAATGTAAAACCACCCGTATTTCATCTCATCTCGTATGTGTCGGCTTTTGAAAATAAATAAGGTCATGACTCGCTTACCAGCGATTTGCTTTACAAGCGATATGTTTTCCAGCAATAAAAAAAGGCTGAACTCTCCATTCAGCCTTGAATATGCTTTTTGTTCATGGCTCGCTGTTTCGTTTCAACTTGTTTCGGTTTCATCAAGAAGTAATTATTGAATCTTGAATTTTACAGGAATTGTAATCGCACCACGCACCGGTGCGTTTCCGACTTTGGCAGGTTTGAACTTCGCCTCTTCGGTAAGCACTCGAATCACTTCTTCGTTCAAAAATTTGTTTGCAGGCTGAATCAAACTAATGCGAAGCGGGTTTCCTTGTTCATCAATAAAGACGCGCGCGACGACGGTGCCTTCAATCTTGGCGCGTTTCAATGACATCGGATATTCAATTTTTGATTGAATCGCCTCAATGCCGCCGACAATTTCAACATCAGTTTCAGGCAACTCCGTTTGAGCGGCATCTAACTGACTGAGCGTCTCGCTTTCTTGAATGGCTTTCTGCAACTCTTTTTCTTTGGCAAGGTCTTGTGTGCTTGCTACAACCGTCGGCGCAACTGTTGCTGGTTTTTCCTCTTCCTCTTCTTCCTCTTCTTTCTTCACCTCTTTTTTCGGCTTGTCTACTTTTGCTTTTTTCGCTTCCACCGTTGGCTTAGCCGCCGCCAAATTTTCCGATTTATCGCCGAGTTTCATGTCAATGCGTTGGGTTACGCCGCTTGCAATCGTTATACTTCCGCGCCAAACCGGCTTACCGCGCTTTGTGGCTTTCACTTCGTAGACGCCTTGCGGCACATCGAGGAGCACATAATAGCCTTGTGCATTTGATATGGCTACCATCGCCGTTTGTCCTGAAACCGATACGGTTGCCCCCGCAACAGGTTGGCTATTTTCGTCGAGCACACGTCCAATTAAGCGACCTTGCGCCCACAAAGATGACGCAGATAAACAACACAGAACCGCAAGAATGATTTTCTTCATCGCTAAAAGTTCTTTCAAGTTTTGATGATAGTTCAGGTAACTTCTTTTTGCCAAATGATATGCGGAATGTTAAAAAGAAATTTGATTTTTCAAAATGCCTGCCGTCTCTACTGCTCTTCAACGACGACCTTCGGCACAGCATTTTCTTTGCGCATCAATGCAGGAAAATAGGCGACAACTTCCGACGGCTTCGGTCTTCCGCCTGCAAAGCCTGTTACGCTTGGCGGACCAGTCAAAATCAACGGCGCAATTTCGTAACCGAATCGCTCAATTTTTTTCTTATCGCTGTCTCTAACCCCAACGCGCATTTGAACTTCATTCACATGCGCTACATTTTCCAAATGATGATGACACGCATTTGCGCCAATAAATTCGGTGCGAATTTCCTCGAACGTCAAGCCGAGATTTTTCAATCGCGCTCTTAAAATTTCATCAGCGCGTTTTGCTTTTTTAAGCGCGTCAGGTGCAGAATAGGTCAGCGTGCCAAACGCCGTCCAACCGTCAGAATACGAAATGGAAACCTTGTAGAACGGCGTAGCAGGTTTGCCTTTAATGCCAAACACGCGCACTCGATTTTCGGCGACATCTTCGAGATGAATCGTTGTAAAGTCAGCAATGCAGTCGGGCGTGATGTATTCAGTTGGA
>CALGMC010000085.1 GCA_937959145.1 uncultured Chlorobiales bacterium | reverse complement strand
GCGGGCCAGATGAACGCGGCTGCGTCGGAGGCTGATTGAAAGAGTCGTGCATCGTTTGCAATCCACGCTTCCACTTGATTGACATTTAGAACGGGTCTATAATCTAAAATCAAAGAAGACGGTGCAGTGTTTGTTGGCTTTTTGGTGCGTTTATCTTCTTTTCCATACAGCGTTGAGGTGGTCGCCATTGTTAGAAGAAAGACCAACGAGAGTAAAGTGCGAATAGGCTGTTTTGTCATTTCCTTTTCCGTTAGTAGGTTAAAAACGATGATGTTAGAATCCAAGCATTAAGCCGAGGCGAATTTGTTGCGCCGTTCCAAAGAAGAACGGATTGCGCTCACGTGCTCTGTAATGCTCACGATATTTCTTTTCGATTTCGGCATCGCGTTCGGGTGTTCTTGCAAATGATGCAATGCGTCCTAAAACGGTGCTTTCAAAATTTTGCTTGAATTCTGCGGTTTCACTCCATCCACCATTATCGGGCTGACCTGTGGTTCTATAAACATTCACAACGTTCTCGTTGCCGAGTAAATTGAGTGCCCACAAATACACTTTCGTGTTCAGTTTATCGAAGAGACGGAAGTCTTTGTCTACTCTCAGATCGACTCGGAAAACCCAAGGCGTGTAGGCGGTATTTTTGAACGCGCGCGACACCGATACTCCGCTTTGCGTCACAGGGTCATAATTGGCAAATTGCGGCGTATAGGCATTGCCACTGTTGAATCGGATGAGAAGGTTTGCCCCAAATCCGCGCAGGACTTCTGGCATGGATTTATCGTTCAATCCGACGCGATAGTCGACTTGAATGTTTCCTGTATGGCGTTGGTCAAAGTCCAATGCCGCAATTGCGGTTGGCGCAGTCTCTGCATCGGAGTTTCTTCGGTAAAATTCTGCAAATCGCGTTGGGTCGGTGTTTGTTCCGCCTGCAAATTGCAGTGTGTAAGCGGCAGAGAGGTTTAAGTTATTGAATCGATTTGAGCGAATGGTCACATCTAATCCGCGAATCGTTCCGAAGTCGGCGTTTCCGAAGTAGTTCAGCACGAAGCCGTTATCCAACACAATGCGAATGGTTTGAAGCAGATTGCTGGTTTCTTTGTAGAACGCGGTTACGTCGATTGAGGTCGCATCGCCAAGCATTTGTTGGAAGCCGATTTCGTAGCTATCGGTGATTTCCGCTTCAAGGTTTGGATTGCGTCCAATCCCTTGTCCTCGCAAGCGTTGCGCGCTTGTGTTTCGGCTATCATAAAGGAACCGCAGTTGCGGCATTTGCGCAAAGCGTCCGTATTGGGCGTGAAACACGGTTTGTTCTGAAACAGGAAACGAGAACGAAATGCGCGGTTGGAGCACAAATATCGTTCGGTTGTTTCCGAAGTTGATGCTTCCATCACTGTTGAGCGGATTGGCTAAGTTTATCGCTTGCGTATTAGCATCTAAGTAATCAAAGCGCAACCCGACGTTCATGTTAAAATCTTTGATACCGTAGCGGTCTTTGATGTAAGCCGAAGCCACAATCGGGTTTCGTGCCGCATCTACGCGCGGGTCAAAGATGTTGCTGTCTCTGACACGCTCACCCCCAGTCACAAGCGGCATTCCCGTTACAGGGTCTAATTGGCGATTCGTTGATGTGAAGCTATTATACCAAGTTGTGAGCGGTGCAAACCCAAAATCTTCGGGCGTGTAGCCAATGAAGTTCAGCGTATTGACGGTTGCACGCGGGTCAACCGAAGGGTCGAAGAAGCCGAACTTGTAGGTGTGATAACGGAACTGACCACCCGCTTTGAGGTTATGCTCATTAATTTGTGTTTCAAAGTCGCCACGCACTTCAAAGTATTGAACTAACTCGCGTGAGTAGCCTCTCAGAGGTCGTCCTGTGTTGATAAAAAATCCAAATGCGTCAAACGCAGAAGGGACAGAGTCTAATTGCGCCTTATAGGAGTAGAAATCACGACGGAAAGTGTTATCCATCGTTTCGGTAAATTGCCGCAAGAACTGCCCTTGAATCGTGAAATACGACTTTGCTGTTAGGGCTTGGGTATAGCGTAAATAAACTTGGTCGACAGACGTTTCATTACGCTGCTGGTGTGCCGTGTTTGTGCCCGGGATTCCATCACGGTCAAAGAACCCAATGTCTATGATATTTCCGTTTTCATCTCTTATAAACTCTGAATTCTCTGTGATTGCTGCTCTTTGATTTAATTGTCCTCCGTCGTTTGCACTTCGAGACGCGGTGCGCGTAAAGTTGCCGCCGAACTTCAAATCAATCCCGTTTCCGAGTTCGTAGCGCAGTTTATAAACGCCGTTGAACTGCTCTAAATCATTGCCGGGCAAGAGACCAAACCCTTGTCGTGGGTCTCTATCCTCGAGATTTTGGTATTCAATCAAGCCGTAAAACGACAAGTCTTTGAAGCCGGGAATGAGCGGACCGCCCACGCTAATGTTGCCTAAATTGTATCCATATCCGCCAAATTGATTCGTTCCGAACGGGCGTTTTGGCAAAAATGCGTCTGTAATCAAATGGGTGTTGATTGAATACTTATCGGTCGAAGGGTCTTTGGTGGTGGTTGTAACAATTCCCGAACCTGCATTTCCAAACTCTGCATCAAAGCTTGAAAGCACCACGATTTCTTGAAGTGCGTCGTTGCTTACATTTCCTGCAAAGCCGTTGTTCAAGGGGTTGTTCTGTAAAATGCCGTCGACATAAAATGCCACTTCGCCTGCACGACCGCCACGCATATAAATCGTGCCACTGCCCTCTGGTTGAATCACCCCCGCTTGCAATCCGACAAAGCCTTGCACGCCGCGAAGTGGAGAGTTCTGAATTTGCTCCGAAGAAATCACCATCGTTTTTGTCGTCGCTGACGGCTCAATCAGTGGTCTGTCTGCAATCACATCGATGACGGCGGTCTCTTTCGCTCTGGTGCTCAATGCAAAATTCAACCGAGTCGTTAAGTTCGATGTAATTTTTACCCCTTCAACTACCATTTCCGTATAGCCAATGTAGGAGGCTTTTACTCTATAGACACCAACGGGCACGTTCAAAATCGTGTAGTTCCCTTCAAGGTCAGTTACCGCGCCGATTTTCGTGCCTTCAATGCGCACGCTAGCACGAATGAGCGGTTCACCTGTCTCTGCATCGGTTACTTTACCCGTTAGTTTCCCCGACACGCTCTGCGCTGACGCCGTCGTTGCCCAGAAAAGCGCGCTAAAACTAAAAAGTAGCACCCACAGTATAGGTCTTTGCTTCATTGTTCGGTTGTGTTTTCTATGATGAACTATAATTAAACTTTCTTAGACCCTTGAATAATCTTCAAGCGAAAAAAAACTCTTAGTGAGATTAAACTCATTTTTTGGTGGAAATCACATGAAGGTGGTGCTTTTGTGTTTGTTGAGTGATTTCATCATGCTTAATGTTCTTTTTGTAGCATCAAAAAAAGCAGCGTGCGCGTGGTTCAAGTCACACGCACGCTCTTCTAAAAATTTACTTCACAAGCATCATTTTCTTCGTTTGCACGAACGAGCCTGCTTGCAGTTTGTAGAAATAAACACCGCTTGCAAGGTTCGACGCGTTGAACGGAACAGTGTAAGCACCCGCGGCTTTGACTTCATTCACGAGCGTTGCTACTTCTCTGCCCAACACATCATAGACTTTGAGCGAAACATTTTCAGCTTTTGGAAGCACGTAGGAAATGTTCGTCGTCGGGTTGAACGGGTTTGGATAGTTTTGCTCTAAC
>CALGMC010000084.1 GCA_937959145.1 uncultured Chlorobiales bacterium | reverse complement strand
GTGGATATGATGCCGTTCTACACAAAGTATGTGATTGGGATTGATTCGCTGGATATAGAAAAATACTTTGAGAAAGTCGGTCTTGAACTGACTTCGCGCGACGAAGAAACGGCGTTTGCAGGCTACTTGGCACTTCCCGATACGGCGGATAATCTCATCGTTGGATTTGTTATGCCCAATTCAGAGGCGGCGAAAATGGGCGTGCAATCGGGCGACGAAATCATTGAAATTGATGGCATCACTAAAAACGACAAAGAGCGGTTTATTCAGCGCGTTTTGTTTTATGAAGGGCAGAAATCGGGCGACTCGACAACCGTTGTCGTCTTGCGCGGTGGCGAGCCTATCACACTGCGCGGAAAAGTCGGGACGCGAAACATCAAAAAGAAAAGTATTGAGCCATCAAAGTTGGCAGATGAAGCAATGCGGCGAAGACGATTGGAAATGTTCGGCTTTTGAAATTGAGTGAAATAAAATTGAGTGAAATAAAAAAGTCCGCCTCATTTCGGAAGCGGACTTTGACTTGTTGCAAACTGCTAAAATTATCGCGTGCGGAGGTTTGAAACTGTTGCACCAAGCGAAACAATAAGCGCGCCGACAATCACACCGACCACAATGAAGACGCGGGTTCGGCTCTTTTCTTCTTCTTCGCGCTTTGCAATCAGGTTTGCGGTTGAATCGCGTAACACAAGGGCTTCACTGAGTTTTTCTTCAAGGAGTGTGGAGCGAACCACATGGTGCAATGTTCCGGCTTCATTCACTTTCGTTCCAAATTCTTCTAAGAAGGCTTTTTCAGGTTTCACATAGTCGCCTTTCTTTTCGCGTGCTTCAACAAACTCAACGCCATCGTTGTAGGTCTTCTCGAGGCTGGTGAGCCAGATATTGGCTTTGCTTGCACTGCCTAATGCTCTCAAATTCGCATAGTAGCGGCGCACGCCTTGCGCATAGTCGGTGATTTCTGCCATCGTATTGAGCGTGTCTTCAAGTGTTTTCAACTCTGCAAGTTTTGACGGCGAGGCATAGCCAAGCACAGCGGGCGCAAGTTTAATGGCGTTCAGAGTATCCTGCTTTGTATCGAGTTTCAAATTATACTTTGCCTTGCGGAAGAAGAAGGTCGCCAATTTGAGCGAATCTTCTTTGGATTCAATCGGCGCGGCTTTGTAGAGAATGCCCGCATAAAAACCTTGCTGTGTCGCAAAGCGGAGCGAATCATCTTCGGTTTTGAGGTCGCCGACAGTCAGCGAAATCAAATTAAACTCGTTCAACAGTTGCGAGACATTCACAAGGTATTCTGGTTGTTCAGGCACATTGGCGTTGTGGCAGTTGGTGCATTGCGCGCCATCGTGTGCGCCGACCTTATCGTGTCCCCAGTTGGCAATCGCGTGTCCGTTAGGCGAGCCGTGGCAACTGATACAGCCAGGCATGTTGTTGGCGGCGTAAGCGGCTTCGTGCGGACCAGCGTGGAAAGCGGCGGCAACTGCGCCATGGCACGTGTTGCATGCTTCTTTGATGGAAGAAACTTCGGGCAGATGATCACCGTGATTGCTATGACAGCCGTTGCAAGAGGGCGCACCAACGGCATTCTTGATGTAAATCGAATTGGCGTGAACGCTTTGCATGTAGGCGGCAGTGTGGTCTTCATATGACTTGCCTTTCTTTTCTAACGAGGGCGTAATGTATGATTCATTGCTATGGCAAGAGCCGCACATATTGGCGACATTTTTCACATGAGTGAGCGATGTAATTTGTGAGCCTTTCATCGCGCCGTGCCCGCCGTGGCAGTCGACGCAACTGGCGGATTTGTCGTTGCCTTCCTTGAACAAGGCGCGTCCGTGCCCGCTTCCCAAAAACTCCGCCGAAATGCCAACCACAGGCTCTTTGGAGAGCGTATAGGTTTCCATCTTTTCAGGATTTTCGTGGCAGGAAGCACACCATTGGACTTGGTCTTTGCGAGACGCTTTTCCGATAAACTTTTGAACAGTTCCTTTGGCGTCTTTGACATCGACGTGTGCCGATTTCCAATTTGCCATCGTGATGGAAGCGTCAGGATTGCCACCGTGACAGCCGACACAAGAAACGCCTGCATTGTGATGTGTATCTATTGCCCAAGTGCCTTCCATCACTTGTGCTTTGCCTGAAAGTTGCGAATGGCATTTGAAGCAACCGCTTTCATCTTTGAGGGCAACGGTCTTTGAGGTTTCTGTATTCGATGAAGGTGATGGCTCTTCGCCAAAGGCAATCTTTTCTCCGATGAGCGTGTAGCAAAATGCACCGAAGAAAATGACGAGTGCGAAAATGGAAAGTCTTACGTGAAGCGGTTTCATTGGTGGTTGCTGAATTGTGTCAGGTTAAATGAAAATACGCCGATAGAACCTTTTGAAAAGTATAAACCTTGACGGGTTACTTTTCCGTTTCAAAAAAGATTGAATTCACTGCTTGAACTGCTTAACATCTGCAAGGAAGAAGCGCAAAGTTATATCAGCAACAGCGAGATGCCAAATAAAAAAGGCGAGTCTGAAACTCGCCTCTTTGTTCGGAAATCGTGGGCTTACTTCACGAGCATCATTTTGCGCGTTTGCACAAAATTGCCGGCTTGCAAGCGATAAAAATAGACGCCGCTTGAAAGTTGATTGGCGTTGAAATTAACCGTGTATGAACCGGCTTCTTGCCGACCATTCACAAGTGAAGCGACTTCTTTGCCGAGCATATCAAACACTTTGAGCGATACATTGCCCGCTGTTGGCAGTTGATAGGCAATGGTCGTGGTCGGGTTGAATGGGTTCGGATAGTTTTGCTCCAAAACAAATTGCTTCGGCAAGCCGGCATTTACTTCAATCACATTGCTGTATGCGAACTGTCCATCAAAGTCGATTTGCTTTAAGCGATAGAAGACTCTGCCGCTCGCTTGTGCATCGGTGAAGGCGTAAGATTGCGCTTCGGTGGTGGTGCCTGCGCCGCGCACAAAGCCAAGAGCCGTCCAGTTGGCTTGGTCGTTGGAGCGTTGCACTTCAAAGCCGGAGTTATTGACTTCCGAGGCGGTTGTCCAAGTTAAACGCACGCCGTTGTTCAACACTTGTGCGTTGAACGAAGTGAGTTCAACCGGAAGTGCAATCGG
>CALGMC010000083.1 GCA_937959145.1 uncultured Chlorobiales bacterium | reverse complement strand
AGCATTGCCGTCATGGTCTCATCGGAAATTTCCGCACCAATCAAGGCTTTGGCTCGTTTTGGATTCAATGCAATTTCAATCGTCTTTGGTTTTTCAAGCTCGACTTCGCAGGCTTCTATGACTTTTCCGCCTGCCATTTCTAAAATCAACTTTGTGGCTAATTCCGCCGCGTAGCGAATTTGCGCTCGGTCGACACCGCGCTCAAATCGATACGACGCATCAGTTGAAATGCCTAATGCTTTCGCTGTCTTTCGAATTTTGGACGGATTGAAATACGCCGATTCCAACAGCACGCGCGTGGTTTGTAATGAAATTTCCGACTCCAAGCCGCCCATCACGCCGCCAATCGCAACTGGCTTTTCCGCATCGCAAATCATCGTCATGCCTTCTTTCAATTCGCGCTCTTTGCCGTCAAGCGTTTTGAACTTGCCATGCGCATTGCTTCGCACCACGATTCGCTCTTCTTTGAGCATGTCTAAATCAAAGGCATGAAGCGGCTGACCAATTGAATGGAGCACATAGTTTGTAATGTCGACAATGTTGTTAATCGGTCGCAAACCAACCGCACGAAGCACGGTTTGAAGCCACTCTGGCGAAGGGGCGACTTTCACTCCCTCAATAACGACAGCGACATAATGCGAACAGCCAACGGGGTCTTCAATCGTAATGCGGCTTGTTGAGGTTGAAAAATTCAGACTCGGTGCTTCTATGCGTTTGAGATTGCGCTCGCCGATAAGTTCGCGCGCCACGCCTTGATGCGAGAGCCAATCAGGACGGTTCGGCGTGATGGCGATCTCGAAGACGGTATCGCGCTGAAGGTAGGTTTCAAACGGTTCGCCGAGAGCGTATTCATCGGGAAGCACCATGATGCCGTCGTGATTGTCGGAAAGTCCGAGTTCATCTTCAGCGCAAATCATGCCTTCGGAGACTTCGCCTCGAATTTTGGATTTTTTGATTTTCAGCGTCTCACCCGATTTCATCGTCAACTCTGCGCCGACCAATGCCACAGGCACGTTTTGCCCTGCCGCTACATTTGGCGCGCCACAGACAATCGAGAGCAATTCGCCCGTCGGATTCGCTTTGCCGACGTCGACTTTACACAGTGAAAGTTTATCGGCGTTTGGGTGCTTTTTGCACTCGATAACTTTTCCAATCACGACATTCGTAAATGTGCCGCCGAGTTGCTCAATGCCTTCAACTTCAATGCCGAGTGCAGTCAGGCGTGAGGCAACTGTGCTGATGTCGCTTGAAAGGTCGGGCGCAAAGGTTTTGAGCCACGCGAGAGAAAGTTTCATGTTCGATTGTTTTCGTTGCTTATTGAATCGCGCATTGCAAAGTAGCGCGTTCCATTTGATAACTTAAAAGCCGTCGCGATTCGCACGGTTATTGTTTTGATTGACGACTTGTTGCCAATTTTGATTAAACACTTCTCCAATCGCCGTCGAGTGAATGAGTTCATATCGACCGAATCCCATTCTATCGGCAAAAACAAAAATCACGTTGCCTTGCGCTTGTAGGTTTTCATATTGCCAGATTTCGTACGGCTTTTGATTGCTTGCGGCGTTTTCGCGCTCAATGTTTTGTGGCTCGCCGTATTTAATGAAGACGCGCCCTTTGTCCATTTTGTAGCCGGGCGTTGAGCCTTGCGAGAAGCGGCGGTTGGCTTCCTCGATTTTGTTCATGTAAGCGCGCCGCGCCGACGGTCCGCCGCGTGTCGCCCAAAAGCGTTCAAAAAAACTGCGCTTCTCATCGAGCGTTTTTACCCTTTTGTAAGTTTCTCTCTCGTCGCTGGTGATGATGTACTCGATTTGTTGCCGCATTTCATTGAGCAGTTCTTCTGAAACGCCTGCAAATTCCATCGCCATAGCGTCCATATTGCGCTCGGCAACCATTTCGGGTTTGATATTCGGATTGTAAATGAAAATAGATTTTGAGCGGCGAATTATCGGCTTGAACGACGAATCCGACAACTCAAAATGATATTCATACTTGCCGCTGAGCAGGCTATCAATAGGCATTTTCTCAACATAAACAATCGCGTCGGCAGTTCGTCGGCGGACTTTGCGACGTTCGGTTTCTTCGAGCACGAGGTCGTTGCGCGAAAGATAGGTGCGCGAGTAGAGTGAATCGGAATTCAGACGCAGGTTTCGAACCAAATTGTAAATCTCTAAATAAATCGATACGGTGGAGACGGTGTTGCCGTAAATCGCGGTCGGGTTCGGAATCACTTCCAACGAGTTTTTGTAGAACGGTGAGTTTATGTTTTCGCTCTTGAAAATGTTGAAGGCTAACTCGATGTCGCTCACGCGCAGGCTATCGGAATCGTAGGATTTGAGTTTGATGCGCTTGAAATCACCTTTGCCAATTGTTTCGCCGTTGCTTGCTTGTGCTAACAGCGTGAAATCGTAAGTGCCGGGCGGAAGAATCATCGGCATGCGGGCGATGAGCAATCCTTCGTCGCGGCTCGACGGCTTTTCGGACGAGACGAGTCTCATGTTTTCTTTTTCCTCTGCACCGCTTTTTTCTCTTGCCGAAAGTGAGAGGTCAACCTCGAGCCATGCGGTGTCGTTCTGAACTTGATAGGGCAATTTTGCTTTTTGAAAGGCGATGAAAAACTCAATCATCACCTTGCCCGAATCGGCTTTGAAGGTGGCGTAGTCGGTGCTTTCGGTGAGGTTTATCCCTTGTGCGTTTGAGCATAGCGCACCACCGAGCAAAAGGAGTAGCAAACACAAGCGTTTCATCTCATTTGTGATTCGTTTTCTCAAAATTAAAAAAGTGCAAAATGAATTGCTCCACTTTGCACTTTGGTGAATCGTTTCGTTCTAAATCACTTCAATAACATCATTTTTTTCGTCTCAACGAAGTTTCCCGCTTGCAATCGATAAAAATACGTGCCGCTAGCAAGGTTGAGCGTTTGCGCATTGAGCGCAATGAGATAAGAACCTGCTTCTTGTCGGGCATTGACGAGCGTAGCCAGTTTTCTGCCGAGCACATCAAAGAGTTCAAGTTTGACGTCGGATGCAACGGGCAAGCGATAACCGATGCGCGTTTCAGGGTTAAACGGATTCGGATAGTTTTGATTGAGTGCGAAGGTTGTGGGCGTGCCTATCGCAATCTCCACAATCGGGCTGTATGAAAAGACGCCATCAAAGTCGACTTGCTTTAAGCGATAGAGGACAGTGCCTGTTGGCGCGGCATTATCGTTGAACGAGTAGCGTTGGACTTCGGAAGTCGTTCCGCGACCTTGCACGAAGCCAATCATCTGCCACTCGGTCGACGGCTGTTTGCGCTCAATTTCAAACCCTGCGTTATTGACTTCGCAACATGTTTCCCAAAGTAATTTCACGCTATTTGCAGTTGGAATGGCAGTGAACGACGACCACTCCACCGACAGCGGATTATCCCCTACTCCTGAAAGCGGAATGCGAACCACTGGCGGCGCGGCATTGCTGACGAGTTGAAGCGTATCAGCATAGTTGCCCGATGCAGGCGGCGCAAAGGTGATGAACAGCGTATCGCTTGCGCCTGCGGCAATCGTTGTGGAGGTCATCGAGACGCTGAAGACGCTCGTTTGTGTGCTAATCGACGAGATGATGAGCGGTGCATTGCCGTCATTGCGCAAGATGAGCGTATCCGTCTTTTGCTGTTGTGCAGGCACAAGACCGAAGTTTCGCAAGGTTTTTATTACATCAAGCAATGGTGCGGGCGTTGACGAAACCAGACGCCAAATGCGCCCCGCCGTTGAGTTGTAGCCCACGACTAAAACTTCGTTGTTGAAATCTTCTCCAAACGATGAAATCAGTTGCGAGCCTTGAAGCAAAAACTGATTCGTGGCAGGATTGACGAAATCATATGCCAATGCCCAAATGCGGCGCGAGACATAGTCGCCATAAACATACTTTCCGTAGAGCGCAGGAATTCGCGAGCCTCGATAAACATGCCCGCCCGTAATTGAAGCGTCTCCTGAACTGTGCGGATAAACCCAAATTGGGAATTTGGCATTCGGCGGCGTGGGGTCGCTGGCATTATAGACGGCATTACCCTCAAACTTGCGCCATCCATAATTACCGCCGTTTTCAATGATGTTGATTTCTTCCCAAGCATTTTGACCGACATCAGCACCCCAAATTCTGCCTTGCTCGTCAAAACTGAACTTCCACATGTTGCGCAAGCCCCACGCAAAAATTTCTTCACGCACATTCGGCTGACCGACAAATGGATTCGTCGGCGGAATGCCATAGTTCAGCGGACTTTGCACAAAATCCACATCGATTCTAAGCAGCTTGCCGAGCGTCGTATTGCGATTTTGTGAGCGGTTGCCCGGGTCGCCCGCGCTTCCGCCGTCTCCAAGCGAGATGTAAAGGTATCCGTCAGGACCGAAGGCAATTTTACCACCGTTGTGGTTGCTGAACGGCTGTGATTCAGTGAAAATCACTTGTCGGCTACTGGCGATTGCTGAATCGGGATTTTGCGTGCTGGTTTGAAGACTTGCAACTTCGGTTCTTAATGGCGAACCTGTGGTGTAATAAACAAAGAACTTGCGATTTTGCGCGTAGTTCGGGTGAAAGGCAAGTCCAAGCAATCCCGTTTCGCTTCCTGATTGCGAGACAACGCTCGATAAATCGATAAAGGTTTTTCGTGTGCTTACCGTCGGCGAATCTTCAAACACGAAAATGAGCCCGCGCTGTTGCACAACAAAGAGCCGATTCGTTCCGTCGTTGGCTTTCACGATTTCAATCGCATTGGTGAAGTTTGGAAGATTCGGATAGGCGTCGACGAGTGAGTATTGCGCCGATACACGAGCCGAGAGCGCAAACGTGATGAGCAGAAAAGCGATAATTTTTTTCATCTTTTACTTCAAAGTTTTGGATTCAATAGAAAGCAAAAATATACACTTTTTTCAACGCGCAATTATGGAAAGGCGGCGGGAATGCCTTAGGTTTCAACGGCTTG
>CALGMC010000082.1 GCA_937959145.1 uncultured Chlorobiales bacterium | reverse complement strand
TTACAACGCACATTTTTACGGCGTTGAAAAAGAAACGGGACGCATCGATATGAATCGCGTTGCCGACATCGCCGAAAAGGTTAAGCCGAAATTGCTCATCTGCGGCGCAAGTGCCTATTCACGCGATTGGGATTTCAAAGCCTTTCGTGAAATCGCCGACCGCGTCGGGGCTTTTCTCCTTGCCGATATTGCCCACCCCGCCGGGCTTATCGCCACAGGGCTTTTGAACAATCCGATTCCCTATTGCCATTTCGTTACATCGACCACGCATAAAACCCTGCGCGGTCCAAGAGGCGGCATTATTTTGATGGGCGAAGATTTTGAAAACCCGATGGGCATTAAAATCAAAACCAAAAACGGTGAGCGGCTGAAACTGATGTCGGAAGTGCTCGACACCGAAGTCATGCCCGGCGTTCAAGGCGGACCATTGATGCACATCATCGCAGGCAAAGCCGTTGGCTTCGGCGAAAATCTTAAACCCGAATACAAAGACTATACGCTTCAAGTCAAGAAAAATGCGGCGGCAATGGCACAAAAATTCCTCTCGCTTGGCTATAACATCATTTCGGGCGGAACCGACAATCACCTCATGCTTATTGACCTTCGCAACAAAAACGTGAGCGGCAAAGAAGCCGAACACTTGCTTCACGAAGCCGGCTTTACGACGAATAAAAACATGGTGCCATTTGACGATAAAAGTGCTTTCGTTACCAGCGGTATTCGTCTTGGCACAGCGGCTATGACCACACGCGGACTGAAAGAAACCGAAGCCGAACTTGTCGCCGAATGGATTGACCGCATTATTCAAAACGCGCACGCACCGAACATTGACTCACTTTGCGCTACAACGAAGCACGAGGTCAAAGACTTGATGTCTAAATTCCCGCTCTACGACTTCGTTCTCGCATAGTCTTTCCTAAATAAAGGCTCTTCGCAAAAACGGAGAGCCTTTCTTATTTTTGCCCGTCTTAAAAAGCCGCTTTGCAACGCCTTCTCAAAAACCAACCAAGTTGTAAAAAATGAAACACACCAAAATCATCTGCACGCTCGGACCATCAACCAACTCCATTGAAAAAATCGTTGAGCTCGTGCACGCAGGCATGGATATTGCGCGAATGAACTTTTCGCATGGCACACACGCCGACCACAAGGCACGTATCGAGATGGTGCACGAAGCCTCCAAAATCACGGGCAAACAAATCGCTATTCTTCAAGACCTTCAAGGTCCGAAAATTCGCATCGGCGATTTAGAAAAAACCGTTTTGCTCAAACAAGGCGACCGATTCACCATCACCACCAAAGAGATTCTCGGCACCTTCGACCGCGTTTCCACCTCTTACAAAGAAATCGTTAAAGATGTCCGCCCCGGCGACAGAATCTTGATGGACGATGGGCTTCTCGAGGTGCGCGTGCTTGAAAAATCGGATACTGATGTCGTTACCGAAGTTGTTATCGGCGGCTTGCTCAAATCCAAAAAAGGCTTGAACCTTCCGGGCGTGAATATGTCCGTTCCATCTCTTTCCGAGAAGGATATTCAAGATGTTTATTTCGGATTGGATAACAATGTGGATTTAATCGCGCTCTCGTTTGTGCGCTCTGCGCAAGATATTCACGACCTTCGCCAAATTATCAACCTGCGCCGCAAAGACACTTGGATTGTCGCTAAAATTGAGCGTCCCGAAGCCATTACCAATCTTGAACAAATCGTTGACGCTACAAATGCCGTGATGGTCGCGCGGGGCGATTTAGGCGTGGAAATGAAACCCTCATCCGTTCCGATTCTGCAAAAGCGAATTGTTCAAATGTGCAACGCCAAGTATAAGCCCGTTATTATTGCTACGCAGATGCTTGAATCCATGACGGAAAACCCGCGCCCAACAAGAGCCGAAGCCAGCGACGTCGCCAACGCCGTTTATGATGGCACTGATGCCGTAATGCTTTCAGGCGAAACTGCCTCTGGCAAATATCCGATTGAGACGGTGCGCACCATGTCGGAAATCATCACGAATGTTGAATCAAGCGAGAATTATAGCCTGCTTGCCAAAGAGCGTTACGCGCTTGCGCATAATATCGCAGGTAGCGCATCAGTAGATTTAAGCGAAGCCATTGCTGTTTCCGCTGTCGATGTTGCCAGCACGGTTCGCGCCAAAGCCATTGTCGTTTTGAGCCACACGGGCTCGACGGCAATTAAGGTCTCTAAGCAAAAGCCGAACACGCAAATCGTTGTTATCACCGATAACGAATCCGTTCAACGACGCATGAACCTTGTCTGGGGCGTGCAAACCATCTTCACCGAAACCCTTACTTCTACCGACGAAAGTTTCAAAGCCATTGAACAACGCTTGATTGAACATGGTCTCGTTCAGCGCGACGACGTGCTCGTCTATACGATGGGCATTCCCATTTTGAAGCACGGCACCACCGATACCATCAAGGTGAGCAAAGTCGGAGCATAACATTTCGCTGAGAGTGAGCGCGTGCGTGCTTTGCCATTCCGAACAGCGTGAGGAATCCAAGCGGGTTGAGAATTAAGAGTGAAGAATTGCTTGCTTCACGCTACTTATTACTCATTACTCATTAGTTGAGTGAGAAATCCATCATTGCGAGGAATTAAATTGGAAGGAGAGGCTCCGCTGTTGGTAGGCACAGCGGAGCGCAAGCACATGAAACTTCTCTTTTAGGCGTCAACGGGCTTCGGTGCGCGTTCTTTGACCTTCGTTGCCGCTTTGCCTGTGCGTTCGCGCAGATAGAAAAGTTTTGCACGACGCACCTTGCCTTCTTTGACCACTTCAATTTTTGCGATGCTCGGCGAATGAATCGGAAACACGCGCTCAACGCCGACACCGTTCGAGATTTTACGAACCGTAATCGTCTCCGACATTCCCGACCCTCTACGGTTAATGACAATGCCTTGATATTGTTGGATACGCTCTTTATCGCCTTCCACCACGCGCACGTGGATATTCACCGTATCCGATGCTCGAAATGCGGGAATGTCCGTTCTCTTGAATCCCGCTTCCACTAATTGAATTTTGTCCATGACTCTGTTTCAGTTAAAAGTTAAACTTGTTGTTCTAAAAAGTTTTGAATTATTGTTTTGCGTCGTCTTCACCTTTAAGCGAATCGGGAAGCAAATCAGGTCGCCGTTGTTTCGTGCGTGCTACGGCGTTTTGAACTTGCCACTCGCGGATTTTTTCGTGATGTCCTGAAAGAAGCACCTCAGGCACTTTCATTCCGCGAAAGTCGGCAGGGCGCGTGTAGTGCGCACAATCGAGCAACCCTGTTTGGAACGAATCGAGCAACGCCGATTCGGAATCGTTCATCGCGTTTGGAATGAGTCTCACGAGACTATCAATCAGCACTAATGCAGGTAATTCACCGCCCGAAAGCACATAGTCTCCGATTGAAATTTCTTTTGTGACCAATGCTTCTCGCACACGCTCATCAACGCCTTTGTAATGACCACACAAGAGTATCAAATTTTTTTTCAAAGAACATTCGTTAGCAAGGCGTTGCGTTAATGTTTCGCCGTCGGGCGTCAGAAAAATTACTTCGTCATATTCGCGTTCCTGCTTCAACTTTTCTACACACGCAAAAATCGGTTCAGGCTTCATAATCATGCCCGAGCCGCCGCCGAAGGGGGCATCGTCGACTTGCTTATATCGCCCCAATCCGTAATCGTGCAAGTTATGCACTTCAATCTCAATCAATCCCTTTTCTTTGGCAATCCTCACAATTCCGTTTTCGAGCGGACTTTTGAGGTATTGCGGCATAACGGTCAAAATATCAATGCGCATCAGAGGAACTCTTCGTATCGTTTAACCTTCACGTAGCCGTTGGTCAAGTTAACTTCTTCAATAAACTCATCAATCGCAGGCATCAGAATTTTCTTTCCATCGTTTAGCGAAATTTCATACACATCATTTGACGGCACTTTCAACACATCGGTCAGTTTGCCAATCTCGGTTTCATCTGACACAACGCGAAGCCCGATGAGTTCGTGGATATAAGCCACGTCGCCTTTGAGTTTTGACAAGTCCGATTCTGTAACAAAGAGGCTCTTGCCGACGAGCGTTTTTGCTTGTTCAGGCGTCTCGATTCCAACAAAGCGATAAGTTGCGCTATCGGGCGCGACTGAAACGGATTTGACCTTGATTTCAACTGCTGTATCAGGTGCGTTTCCAATCCAGAGCGTTTTGCGCGTTTTCAGGCGTTCGGGGAAATCGGTTTCAAGCGAGACTTTGACTTCCCCTTTCAAGCCCTTGATTTTTACAATTCGCCCGATTTCAAAGCGTCGCATTGAACCCAGTTAGGAAGCTCATTAGGAAGCGGATTCCGCTTTCTTGGCTTCGGCTTCTTTCTTGGCTTTGCGGCGGCGGGCTTTACGCGCCAAGTTGCGCGTTACGCGAGCGTCGCGCGATTCTTGCCACTTTTGCATTTCCGCATTGATTTCCTCTTCGCTCTTGCCTTTCTTTTTGAGGTAAAGGCGGTGAAGCAATCCCGTGCCGCGAATCACGCTGCGTGCGGTGTCGGTCGGTTGTGCGCCGACGCCGAGCCAATACGCAATACGGTCTTCTTTAAGCTCGACCTTGTGCGGACGTGCCTTCGGAGCATATTGCCCAAGCACTTCTAAGAACGCGCCATCGCGTCGTGCGCGTGCGTCCGTCGCCACAATTTGATAAATCGGCAGTTTCTTTCTGCCTGTGCGTCTCAATCTAATCTTAACCAATTCGGTATCTGGTTTATGTTGAAAGTAAGTTGTGTTGTTTGAAAACTCATTACTTCGCGAAGTCGCCTATCGCCGCGCCGCCAACCGTTCAATCGGAATGTTATCGGCGGTGATGCGTCGCCCGGCTTTGTCAAGCTTGGTAAGCGACTTCATCATTTTTTTCATTTCGGCAAATTGCTTCAGCAGGCTATTGACTTCTTGAACACTCGTGCCGCTTCCTTTGGCGATTCTTGCGCGACGGCTTCCGTTGATGATGTCGGGATTGCGCCGTTCTTCTTTTGTCATGGAGGAAATGATGGCTTCGACGCGCTTCATTTCTTTCTCGTTGATTTGGTCGGCGGGAATCATTTTGTTCATTCCCGGTATCATGGAGACAAGGCTTTGAAGCGAGCCCATTTTTTTAATCTCTTGAATCTGCGCGTAAAAATCGTCGAGGTTGAACTCGTTTTGGAGCAGTTTCTTTTGGAGCTCTTCGGTTTTTTTGAGGTCTAAGCGTTCTTGCGCGCGCTCGACGAAACTGACGATGTCGCCCATTCCGAGAATGCGTTGCGCCATGCGGTCGGGGTAAAAAATATCGAGGTCATCGACCTTTTCGCCGCTACTGACGAACTTAATCGGCTTATTGACAACGGTTTTAATTGAGAGTGCCGCGCCGCCGCGAGTGTCGCCGTCCATTTTCGTAAGCACCACGCCGTCAAAGTCCAATCGCTCGTTGAAGGTCTTAGCCGTATTGACGGCTTCTTGCCCAATCATTGCATCAACCACGAACAAAATTTCTTCGGGGTTGAACATCTTTTTGAGCGTTTCCGCCTCTTGCATCATTTCTTCGTCAATCTGCAAGCGTCCAGCCGTGTCAATGATGGCAATATCGCGTGCGTTTTGCTTTGCGTATTCAATGCCCTGTTTGGCGGTTTTAATGGCATCTTTTTCTTCAATCGCGAAAACAGGGACTTCGATTTGCGCGCCAAGCGTTTTGAGTTGGTCGATAGCGGCGGGGCGATAGACGTCTGCCGCAATCAGCAAGGGATTGCGTCCGCGCTTTTTGAGATGGAGTGCAAGTTTTGCCACAAAGGTTGTTTTCCCTGCGCCTTGCAAGCCCGCCACCATAATGACCGCCGGAATGCGATTCGTTTTGAGGTTCAAATCGACTTGCTCGCCGCCCATCATTTCTTTGAGTTCATCGAAGACGATTTTGACAATCATCTGCGAGGGCGAAACGCTTTTGATGACCTCTGCGCCGAGTGCTTTTTTGCGAACTTGCTCAATGAAGTTTTTGGTAACGGCATAGTTGACGTCTGCGTCCAAAAGCGCGCGCTTAATATCGCGCAACGCATTGCCAACATTGACTTCATTGATTCGCGCTTGTCCCGAAAGTTTCTTTAAGGCGGAATCGAGTTTATCGCTGAGTGATTCGAACATAATTATTCACAAAAATCAACATTCATCAAGGTTTAATCGCAGGCATTTAAGCCTGAACACTACTCCGAACCATCATAAAAAATTCTTGAAATTTTCTTGATTTTGGCTCAAAATCTTAAACAAGGGCGGCAAAGATAAGAAAAGATGCGTTGTGCGCAAAACAAAATTGAAATAGAACACCATTGAGACGGATTGTGCGGAATACACACCGATACTGCTCGCTGTGGATTCTTCGCTTCGCTCACAATGACTTGCCCTTTCTTCTGTCATTCCGAACGCCTGAGGAATCCATCATCATGAATAGTGAAGAATTGCTTGCTTCGCTCCTCATTACGCACTACTCTTAGAACTGGATTCTTCACTTCGCTTCGCTCCGTTCAGAATGACCAATTCGTTCATCATTACTCATTACTCGTTCCTCATTAGTCCGTCATTCCGAACGCCGTGAGGAATCCATTGAGATGAACCATAGGCTTGATGGGTTGTGTATTCTTCGCTTCTCACTCCTCGCTTCTCGCTCCTCACTCCTTGCTTCTCGTTACTTATTATTCAAATCTTCTCGCTTTGTTGTAACTTTGCGCTTTCAATTCATTAAGAACACCACATGTGGAAACTCGCTCAGGCTTATTCAGCATCACTCGAAGAGAAAGTCAAAGAGATTGCGTTCTCGATGCAGGATTTTCTTTTCTTTTCGTTACGCGCGTTTCGTGCGCTTGGTGCAAGCAAACGCTATTGGCGCGATGTGCTCGACCAAGCCTACATTTGCGGCACGGAGTCGCTTCCGATTTTGATGGTGAGCGCGCTCTCGATTGGCTCGCTGATTGTGATTGAAGTTGGTCATCAACTTGCGGAGTTTGGCGCAAAGACCATGACCGGTCGGAGCGTTGCGCTATCAGTGGTGCGCGAAATCAGTCCGCTGGTTGCAGGGATTATGCTTGCCGCTCGTGTTGGGGCGCGTAACAGTTCCGAACTTGGCGCAATGCAAATTTCCGAGCAAATTGACGCGCTTCGCGCCTTTGGCACCGACCCGATTGCCAAGCTCGTTGTGCCGCGCCTTGTCGCCTCGTTTTTGATGTTCGTGCCGCTCATTGCGCTTTGTGATATTGTCGGTCTTATCAGCGGTGCATACCTTGCGGAGTGGGATTTGCATTTAGACAGAGGGATTTACTGGAACTCCGTCGTCGATATTCTCCGACCGATGGATTGGTTGGTTGGTTTTTCAAAGCCGCCGGTTTTTGCCATTGGTATTTCACTCATTAGTTGCTACACAGGGTTCAGCACGACGGGCGGAACGGCGGGCGTCGGCAAAAGCACCATTAAAGGCATTGTCTATTCTTCCGCTTTCGTCTTGGTCATGAATTTTTATCTCTCCAAGGTCATTTTGGATTTCATGCGTGGTTAATAGAACGCTTTGAATCGAACGCTTTCAACTATGATTGAACTTCGTAACGTCTCGCTTCGCTACGGCGCACGCGAGATTCTGAAAAACGTCTCGCTCACGATTGAGGATAAAAAAGTCAAAGCGATTTTAGGACCGTCAGGCGTGGGCAAAAGCACCATCATCAAACTGATGCTGGGCTTGATTAAACCGACATCAGGGCAAGTCTTGGTCGATGATGTCGATATCACGCATTTCAGCGAAGTCGAGTTATTCCCAATTCGTCAGAAAATGGGCATCGTTTTTCAAGGCAACGCGCTCTTCGACTCCATGACCATTACGGAAAATATGAGCTTCTTTTTGCGCGAGAACTTGAACCTGCCTGAAGAGGAAATCGAGGCGCGCGTCAAAGAACAGATGAAGTTTGCAGGATTGGAAGGCTTTGAAAACAACCTTCCCGATAGTTTATCAGGCGGCATGAGAAAGCGCGTCGCGATTGGTCGCGCACTCATTTTTCACCCCACGATGATTCTCTTCGATGAGCCAACGGCAGGGCTTGACCCTGTCAGTTCAAAAAAAATTTTGGATTTAATTAAACGTCTTCAAAGCGAAATCGGGCTTGGTGCAGTCATCGTTACGCACATTTTGCAAGATGTTTTCGCCGTTGCCGACTCCGTCGCCGTTCTTTATCAAGGCAAAATTATTTTCAACGACGCGCCTCAAAAACTTTACGATTCAACGCATTCATTCATCACATCATTTTTATCTAACCCAGAGGATTAACTCACACGCATCAATGTCATCTTCACACGGAAATCTTAAATGGAGCGACCTTCGCACAGGGCTTATCTTCATTATTGGGCTGATTGTGGCAGGGGTTCTGCTTCTTATTGTCGGCAAAAATAGCCCCGTTATCAACAAGTTCATTGACCTTAAAATTTTCGTTCAAGACATTGAGGGACTTGCCGAAAACAACTTCGTGGCGATTTCAGGCAAGAAGGTCGGAACCGTTCAAGCCATGACGATTAAAGAGCGAAATGATACGATTGGCGTGGAGGTTGTGATGAGCGTGCGCGCTGAATTTCAGAAGGTTATCACCAAAGATTCAAAAGCCAAAATCAAACCGCTTGGCGTTTTGGGCGATAAATACGTCGACATCACGCTTGGCAGCGGCGAATACGTTTCCGACGGCGACTTCTTACCCGTTGAGAAAGATTTAGGACTTGCCGACATTACCACCGAAGGCGTTAAACTCATTCGCAGTTTGAATGAAGTGCTGGAAAAAATCAATCGCGGGGAAGGCACGCTCGGCAAACTCATCACATCGTCGGAACTCGTCGATAAGCTCACGCGCACAGTCGAGAATCTGGAGCGCGTTTCTGAATCGCTTTCTTCCAATCGCGGCTTGGCGGGGCGTTTGATGAACGATTCTGAACTTGCGAATCGATTTGCAGGAATTGTAAAGGATTTGGAGTCGATTACGGCATCGCTTCGCGAAGGCAAAGGCTCAATGGGCAAACTTCTGGTCGATGAATCGTTCTACAACAACTTGAACGCGACCACAAAACGCCTTGATTCGCTCGTCTTGGGGTTACAAAATCCATCAGGCACAATCGGCAAATTAACGACGGATTCTCTGCTCTATCACAACTTGAATCGCTCCGCGATTGCGCTTGATTCGCTCTTGCGCGACTTAAAAGCAAACCCCAATCGATACATCAACGTGCGCGTGTTTTAAGGTCTGCACGCCCAACACGCATTGCAGACCTTTCACACACTGGCTTGACTTACTTTTTGTAGACGATTTTACGAATGGTGTCGAACTGCAAGTAGGGATACTCGCGTTGCACGTATTCAATCGCGTCGGCGGCGGAAAGCCGTTGCTCACGTGCGCCTTTGAAGATTTGTCGAATGTGATAGTCGCGAAGTTGCTTTTCATCAAGCAATCGATGGGCGCGCAGTTTCGAGAGAATTTCGTCAGGGACAAATTCACGGATTGGGTTTCGCATCTTTTTCTCTGGTTAGGTTTCAGTTGATAATGATTGTTAAAGAATTGGCGCAAGTATGACGGTTCGCCACTAATGTTCAAAGCATTATCACTTGTTTGATGCGATGTTCTCCGATTTTGGTTGGATTTCTATGATTTTAACGAGGCGAATATAGAACGGCTGATTTATATTTGCAACTCCTTTTGAAAAAACAAGACCACATTTTTTGACCGCATCAATGACCAAAAAAAACCTCGAACTGCTTTTTCGGAGTTTTGAACAAAAGCGCATTGCCGTTATCGGCGATGTGATGTTAGACAAATACATCTTCGGCAAAGTCGAGCGCGTTTCGCCCGAAGCCCCTGTTCCCGTGATTGATGTTTCGTCTCAAAGCTATCGGCTGGGAGGCGCGGCAAATGTCGCAACAAACCTTCGCTCGCTCGGTGCCACCGCCTTGCTCTTCGGCGTCATTGGCGACGACGACGACGGCGCAATTCTTGCCTCGCAATTAAACAAAGAATTTCTTTCTGCCGACTTTCTCGTTACCGAACACACACGACCAACGACCGCCAAAACTCGCGTCATCGCTCAAAACCATCACATCGTCCGCATCGACTCTGAAACGCGCAAAGCCATTTCAAGCGCGACCGAGCGCACCATTCTGGCACTTCTTTCCGAACATCTTCACACACTCGACGCGATTATTTTTGAAGATTACAACAAAGGCGTGCTGACCGCACCGCTCATCAAAAAAATCATCGCTCTTGCGAAAAAGCGCGACGTGCCCGTTACGGTCGACCCTAAGAAAGACAACTTCTTTGAATACAAACACGCCACCGTCTTTAAGCCGAATCTTAAAGAAATTTCCGACGCCTTCGGACGCAAGTTTACCAATAGCGACAGCGACGCCACACTCGCCTGCCAGATGCTTCAAAAGAAAGTCAAAGCCGAAACCATTGTTCTGACGCGCAGCGAAAAAGGCATGACGGTTTTCAATGGAACAGCGGAGCATATTCCGTCAATGGCGTTGGAAGTGGCTGATGTTTCAGGCGCAGGCGATACGGTAATTGCAACGCTGACCCTTGCTCTCTCGGCTGGATTAGATGTCATATCGGCGGCAAAAGTTGCCAACCTTGCCGCAGGCGTCGTCTGCGCCGAAGTCGGCGCGGTAGCGGTTGATAAGCGAAAACTTCTTTCCGCCTGCACACGCTATTTCAGTTCCGTGCCTACTTCTTGATTTTGAAATTGAAGGGAATGACAATCGCACCCGCCACAGTTTTTCCGCCCGAAATTTTCGCCGGTTTGAATTCTGTATCTTCGGTCAGAACACGCATGACTTCGGCATCGAGAATCGGATTGATGCTTTTGAGGAAGTTGACTTTCACGATACTGCCTTGCTTATCGACGAAAACCTGAGCGACGGCTTTTCCTTCCACACCGGCTTTCAGGGCGAGGTCAGGATACTTGATATTTTTGTAAATCTGCTCAACGCCGCCGACAATATCCACATTGCTCTCGAGCGTTGCCACTTGCTCAATATCGTCGGCATTGAGATTTTCTTCGGTGAGGTTAATGAGTTCTTCCGTTCCTTTATCGTCCTCATCATCTTCGCTTTTGAGTTGAGAAACGATTTCTTTTCGCAGTTCTGGCGTTTTCTCGACGGCAACCACTTCAACAGACTCTTTTTTCTTGACAACAGGCACTGTTTTCTTCACGGCGGTAGATGTGGATTTCTTCGTTTCGGCAACCACGACATTTTCTTCTGTTTCTCCCGAGCCTAACTTCACATCAACCCGCGTGATTGAATTGGCAGCCACCACCAAGTCAGAGTTCCACGCGCTGTAGCCACGCTTGTATGTTCTAATCTTGTAATTTTCAGGTGGAACGTTGAGGAAGGTATAATAGCCTTGCGCATTCGACACTGCCGCTTGTGTAACGCTCGAACAAGTAATGTAAATGGTTGCACCTGCTACGGGTTTTCCTGAGCTATCCAGCACGCGCCCCATTAACCGCCCTTGTTGCCCAAGTGCTTCCGCTTTGAATACAACACAAAGCGCAATCGCTGTTAGTGCCATGCACAACAGCCGTGTTGATGGATAGAAATTTCTCATTGTCCGACAAACTTAAATGTTGCAGTGAATCTCAATCACGACTTACAATGTGCTTCACTGAAATTTGTGAGAAATTATCTTTCGCTTGTCAGATTTGCAAGTGTTTTTGCTTTTGGAAACAGATTTAAGGCTTCTTTGAGAACAGGGTCTTCCAAGATTAAAATTGAAGTTTGCGCCTTATAGCCCCAGATTTGCCGTGCTAATGTGGCTTTGACCATGTTTTTGAAATAGCGTTCGTCTTGTTTGTAGTCGCGCTCGTTGTAGGGCGCGTCCTTTTTTGCCGCGAGTGCGATAAGCGACTGCATCATCGATTCCGAGACGACGAAGTTTTTTCGGAAGTCTTCCACTTTTTCGTAGGTCTGTTTGAGCGATTTGTTTTGGTCGAGATAGGCTAATGCAAATTCATCGAAGAGTTGCTTGGAGAGCATTTGGCGGTAGTAGCGCGTGAGCGTATCGCTCCAGCAGAAATAATCGGGAATAATGCCGCCGCCGCCAAGCACAACGCGCCCAAGCGGGGTTCGAAAGACTTCGTGAGTTGAATCACGCTCGACAAACGAGGCGGCTTCAACGGGCTTTCGGGTTAGGCTCCACACTTTTTTGGCTTCGCTCTCGAAGAAATGTTCGTCTTTATCGCGCTCGGAAAGTTCGTTGTAGTAGTCTTCTCTGCCGCGTTTTCCGCTTGCATACTTGCGCTGAATGAGCCTCCCTGATGGCGTGTAATACTTTGAAATTGTTACGCGAATTGCCGATGAATCGGCTAACTCGAACTGCCGTTGCACTAACCCTTTTCCAAACGAGGTTTCGCCGACGATGAGGGCGCGGTCATAATCTTGCAACGCCCCTGCTACAATTTCCGAAGCCGACGCGCTCCCGCGATTGATGAGCACAACAACCGATTCATTTTCAAACATATCATTCGGCTTTGAAAAGAAATCTTCGTCTTTGACATGCGCGCCGCGCGTGTAGACGAGCTTCTTCATTCCGCCGATAAATTCGTCAGCGATTTTAATCGCTTGGTCTAAATAGCCGCCCGGATTGCCGCGTAAATCAAGGACAAGTTGCGTCATGCCTTGCGCTTTGAGCGACTTCATGGCGTCCATGAACTCGTCGTAGGTGGTTTGCACAAAGCGATCGAGTTTGATGTAGCCCGTTTTCTCGTCGAGCATCATCACGGCGCCAACGCTGTATGTCGGAATTTTATCGCGCGTAATTGTGAAGACGAGCGGCGCGGATTCGCCTTGACGAAGAATTTTAATGGTAACTTTTGTGCCTTTTGTTCCCCGCAATTTTCGGAACACGTCCTCTCGCGTAATTCCGACGGCGGTTGAGTCATCAATCGTGATGATTCGGTCGCCCGATTGAACGCCGATTTTTTCGCTCGGTCCGCCTGCAATCGGCGTTACAACGATGAGCGTATCAGCGATGATGTCGAACTCTACGCCAATGCCTTCGAAGTTGCCTTGAAATTCCTCTTTGGATTTGCGCACTTGCGCGGGGGTCATATAAACCGAATGTGGGTCTAATTGCTCTAACATTCCTTTAATCGCGCTTTCCGAAAGCTGCGCGTCGTCGACATTATCGACGTAATTTTTCTTCACAATCGATACCACTTGCCCGACTTTCGTTGCCGAATCTATGCCACCGAACTGCAATTTACTTCCGACGATAAGCCCAAAAACGATTGCGCCGACAATCAGTAAAATTCCTACAACGACTCTCATGTGTAATTGAATTGGAGTTAAACAGTGTGAAAGAATCTACATGGATTTCGCCAAAAAAAACAAGGCGTCCCGAATGGTTTTTCGGAACGCCTGCCTTAAACAGAAACAACAATGAAAACAACTTTTACTTTTTATCGGTGAGCGTTTTGGTCAGTTGCTCGTCAAGGAGTGCGCTGAAGTTATCGTCGAAGATGTTTGAGAGGTCGACTTCCATTTCTTCGGACGCAATCACTTCCAAGAGTTTGGCTTTGGCTTGCTTGGAGTAGATGCGAATGGTTCCGGGCGGAATCGATGCTTTGAAAATAATTTCAAGCAGATATTTTTCGTTGAGGCTAATGAGGTAAATGCTTCGCGACTCGCCTTCGTGAAACAGCACTTCAAACGATGCTTTCTCACCGATTTGCTTTGCCATTTCGGCAGTGGCGACGAAGTTCGACGCGGCAAGCACGCTGAAAATTTCGAGGTCTCGGTCTAACAAGCCACCATACTTCGCCAAAATTTGCCCTGTCATATCGCCGAGAATGACTGCCGAAGAGCCTGTTTTCGCCGCAAATTCTTTCAAAACTTTTTCAGCCGTGCCGATTTGGGTTTCGGTCAGAACGACTTTTCTAAATTCATCTTTTCCCGTAACGCTCATGTTGTATTAGGTTTTAGGACTTAAAGTTGTTTTTGTATTTCGGGAACAAATTTCGAGACTTGGTATCGGATGTTTCCAAGCATGACGCTCTGGTCGGCGATGACCGTCAAGATGATGTTTCCATCAGGAAAAATTCTCGACAAGATAATTCCGTTTTCATATTCTACCATGCTTTGCTCAACTTTTCCCACATTAAGTTCGTTGCCGATGCTTTCAGAGCTGTGCAATCCACCGATGACGATTGCGCCGACGGTTTCCATATCGACCTTGCCATTGCGCGTTTTTTGTTCAATGACGAATCCGTCTCGTCCAATAAGTGCAACGGCTTTTACACCGTCGGCTTTCACAAGATTGCCGAGCAAATCCGATATTTCGGGCATATAAGGTTCGTGTATTGATGAAATTGAAGTTTGAATGGTCGCTGAATATAATGGTTTCTGACTGTAATACACTTGGCTCTCAAAATATATCGGATTGCCGTAAATTTACAAAACTTCTGCCGCCTTTGCGTTTATTAAGTTTCTTTTAATCGTAGCCCGTGATGACTGCTCACCCGAATTTGAACTTACAACGATGTTTCTTTTGAGCACATGAGAAGTTGCTTTTTCATACTTGTTTTCGTTTTGTTCTCCGCGCCGTTCGCTTCCGCTCAATCGGATTCAAGTTTATATTCATCGCCCTCGCTTTCCGAAACAATTTCGCCGCCGCTCCTCAAGCACTCAATCTCATTTTTGGACTCGAGCGAAACGATATGGCGCGACCTTCTTGAAAGCCTATTTCAAGACACAATCTCACTTTCCGATACCGCTCGCGCTTCGTTTTACACTGTTGCACAGTCGGTTGATAGCGTTTTCCAATCTTCTCTTCTCGCTGCACGCCAACGGCTCTCTAACCCTTCCATAGATTCGCCGACAAACCAACTCGCATTTGAACAAGCCCGTTTAGCCGATGCCATGCTCACCTTTTATGATTCGCTCGCACGCGCCTTCGATGCCTTGCGCCCTAATTCGTCGATACGCACTTCTTCCACAATTGACTACCGTGTGCTGTTAGAAACCTTGTTGGAAAAGCCTTCGCCGACACATCGTTTTTCTTTCAGCACGGCGTATCAGAGCCGCTCCGTTTGGCGTGGGATTGAGCAAAGTTCAGGTAACGGCACTTACTCGCTTTCAGGATTGTATCAACATCGGTCAGGTGTGTTTCTCTCGGCAAGCGCGCTCGGTTTTCAAGGTCAGCCACAGGTAATAGACCAAGCCTCTGCCAGTCTCGGAATGGATTATCAACCCTTCGACAACCTTCTCGTTTCACTTGCCTATACGCGCTATCATTACAGCGACTCCAGCGTTCAAGTGCGCTCGACGATTCACAGCGATTTGACACTTTGGCTATCGCTTCAAACCGAATGGCTGACGCCGTCGATAACGCTCATTTGGGCAATCGGCGAGAACACGAATGACTTTTTTTGCGCTTGGGAAATTTCGCGCGCGTTTTTCATCAGGCAATTTTCTTCGGGCAGATTAATTCTCCTTCCCAGCATCAGTGCCGAGTATGGCACGATTTCCACAGTTCGCGCCATTACCCGACGCACCAGCCGCAATTCAGAGCCGCAAACTCGCATTGAGCGTTCATCGCCTTTTG
>CALGMC010000081.1 GCA_937959145.1 uncultured Chlorobiales bacterium | reverse complement strand
TGCGCCTAAGTTGTAAGAGACTTTGCCGAGAATAACGACGAGACCGTTGGTCATGTATTCGCATGCGTGAAGTCCAACGCCCTCGACGACGGCGGTTGCGCCGCTATTGCGCACGGCAAATCGGTCGCCCGCAAGTCCATTCACATAGAGCGTGCCGCCCGTTGCGCCGTAAAGCACACAGTTGCCAATGATGGCATTTTGTTCGGGCACAAATGTGGCTTTTTGGCTCGGCACAATCACAACCTTTCCGCCTGACATGCCTTTGCACACCGAATCATTCGCTTCGCCTTCCAAACGTACAGTCACGCCTTCGGTTAAAAAAACTGCGAAGCCTTGCCCTGCACTGCCTTTGAATGTGAAGTCAAGATGCCCTGCAAATTTCGGTTGATATGTTCCGAATCCGTTTTTCGCGCGTGCTTCGTGCATGACTTTTGCGATTTCACCTGAAAGCGAGGCGAGCACGGCGCGGTCGGTTGGGAAGATGTTGTAGGCAAGTGTGCGCATTGAGGCTTTGCCTTCGCGTGAGAGGTTCAAAACCTGACGGGCATCGGCGAGAATGGTTTTATTGAGCGGGCTAATGTCTTCGCTGAATGTGCCTGCGGTTGCAGAGGGTTGCGAGTCGAGCGTCAGAGGCTCATGCTTTGTGAAGAAGCTCAAATCCAAATTGCGCGCATTGATGAGCGGCAGATGTTTCGGATTGATTTTCAGCAAGTCTGTTCTGCCGAGCACATCGCGAAGCGATTTAACGCCAAGCGTTGCCAGATGGCGTTGCACATCGTCAGCAAGAAAATTGAGAAGCGCGACAATGTGGTCTTTGTGTCCTTTGTATTTGGCTTTGAATTTTGGGTCGTGCGTGGCAATGCCTGTTGGGCAAGTGATTTTCTCGCAGATTCTTGCCATCACGCATCCTTCGGCAACGAGCAAGAGTTTTCCGAACTCGAATTCTTCGGCACCAAGTATTGCCGCTATGACAATGTCTTTGCCTGTTGCCAAGCCGCCGTCGACGCGCAAGGTTACGCATTGGCGCAAGTTGTTTTGGAGCAAGGCGATATGTGCTTCAAGCAAGCCGATTTCCCACTGCATGCCAGCGTGTTTCATTGAAGAAAGGGCCGCTGCGCCTGTGCCGCCGTCTCCGCCCGAAATGTGAATGATGTCCGCGCCTGCCTTTGCAACGCCGACCGCCACCGTGCCGACGCCCGCTCCTGAAACCAATTTCACATTGATTTTCGCGTCAGGATTCGTTTGGCGCAGTTCATAAATCAGTTCCTTCAAATCCTCAATGCTGTAAATGTCGTGCATGGGCGGCGGCGAAATCAGGTCGATGCCTGTAAGCGAATGGCGTGCGCGAGCAATCTCTTCATTGACCTTAACTGCCATTAACTGCCCGCCTTCGCCCGGCTTTGCGCCTTGTGCAATTTTGATTTGAATTTCTTTTCCTGTAACGAGATACTCCGCCGTAACGCCAAAGCGCGCCGATGCCACTTGTTTTGCATGCGCCGTAATGCCGTCGGTGAAGTAATACGGATTTTCGCCGCCCTCGCCTGAATTGGAGCGACCGCCGACTTCTTTCATTGCTAAAAAAATATCGCGCTGTGCTTCTGCACTAATCGCGCCGAAACTCATTGCGCCCGACCCAAAGGTTTTCAAGATGTCTGCTTTCGGCTGAATCTCCTCTATTGGCAAGGGTTTTGGCGCGTGCTTGAAATCAAAAAGATGGCGAATACTAATCGGCTCGACTTCTTCGCCCAATCGCAGATATTCGTTGTAAAGATTGATTGAAGAAAGTGGCGTGTGTGTTTCGCGCACGAGTTTGTGAATGAGTTTCGAGCGCGAGTTCGTCATTGAGTGCTTTTCGCCTTGCAGTCCGCTGTTGTGCTCTTTGTATTGGTAACTGTGAATGGGCTTTTTGTGCTGTTCAAACAGCGCGGCGTCTTTGAGAATTTTCTCGACAAGTTGCTCTAACTCAATGCCGCCGATGGGCGAATAAAGGTCGCGGAAAAATTCTTCGGCTAATTTCTTCCCGATGCCAAGTGCCGAAGACAGCCGCGCGCTTTGATACGACTTCACCACCGAAATTCCCATTTTGCTCATCACCTTCAAGAGTCCTTGCTCAAAGGCTTTGATGAGATTGGCTTCGCGCTTATCGGGTGAAAGTGAGTTTAGTTGTTGGAAGTTTTCAAAGCGGGCGACTTCAAGTGCGAGGTAAGGGCAAACTGCTGTCGCACCAAATCCAATCAAGGTTGCTAAGTGATGCGTTGAACGCACTTCGCCTGTATGAACCACGATAGACGCTTCAAGCCGAATGCCTTCATCATTGAGCGCATTGACGACAGCACGAAGCGCAAGCAGACTCGGAATCGGCAAGTTTTCAAAATCCGCATTTTTATCCGAGAGAATCAAAATGCTTGCGCCGTGTTTGACCGCATTGAGCGCGCTCTTTCGCAGGTCATTCAGTTTGGCTCGAAATCCGACAATGCCTTCAATGCGCTTGAAGGTTGTATCTAACACTTCGGCAACAATACGCGCATCAGGCGAATTAGGATTGCCTCGTTTGAACGATTCCACAAATGCCATTTGCCCCAATGAAAGCACGGGGCTTTTGAGTTCAATGGCAACTTGCGGCGGAATGAGTTCTTTGGTAGAAAAGATGTTCGGCTTTTTGCCAAGTTCAATACTTAAATCGGTAACGGTGGTTTCGCGAATGTAGTCGACGGGCGGGTTTGTAACCTGCGCAAAGTTTTGATAGAAGTAATCGAAGAACGGGCGCGGTTGGTCAGAAAAAATCGCTGGGCGCGCCGTATCGCCCATTGAGCCGATGGGTTCTTTACCGGTTTCAATCATCGGCAACAGAATTTTGTTCAAGTCTTCTTCGGTGTAGCCGAAAACGCTTGTTTTTTCAAGGGTTTGCGGCAGTGCGTTCACTTGAAGTGAAAGCGCGGGCAACAGATGCGGGTCAAATTTGGCATCGAAGTATTCTGCTGATTCGCTCGTGTCGCGAAAATCCACTTCGCCCGTTTCCAAATCAACCCGCACACCCGAACCGGCTTGCAGTGTGCCTTTGGCTCGAATCAAACTTTCATCGAGGTTGAACGAACCGGCTTCGGAAGAGAGGTAAAAATGTTCGTCGGTCATTGCCCAGCGGCATGGTCGGAAGCCGTTTCGATCGAGCCGCGCACCGACAGTTTGTCCGTCAGAAAAGGTTACGAAGGCAGGACCGTCCCACGATTCCATCGCTCTG
>CALGMC010000080.1 GCA_937959145.1 uncultured Chlorobiales bacterium | reverse complement strand
ATTTTTTCGCGCCAACTTCGCATCGCATTGCGCTGAACGAATTTGTAAGCCTCTTCGCGCGTCAAGCCTTTCGTGGTGAGCGCAAGCATGACGGTTTGAGACGAAATCAGTCCGTAAGAACTGTCAAAATTTTTGAACATGCGTTCGGGATAAACAAGCAGTTTTTCTATTGCATCGGAAAACTGCCGCACGATGTAGCAAAGGGCGATGGTGGAATCGGGCATCACGACGCGCTCGACGGAACTATGCGAAATATCGCGCTCGTGCCACAAGGCGACATTTTCCAATCCTGCCAACGCATTGGCGCGAACCACGCGCGCAAGTCCTGACAAGCGTTCAAACGTAATCGGGTTGCGCTTGTGCGGCATGGCGGAACTGCCTTTTTGTCCTTCGCTGAAAAACTCTTCTGCTTCCAAAACTTCGGTGCGTTGCAAGTGGCGACACTCAACCGAAAATTTTTCAATCGAAGACGCAATCACGGCGAGCGTGCAAAGGTATTCGGCATGCCTATCGCGCTGAATGATCTGCGTGGAAACAGGCGCAGGCTTCAAGCCTAATTTTTTGCAGACATATTCTTCAACCTTCGGCGAAAGATGCTCAAACGTGCCGACCGCCCCACTAATTTTGCCAACGCTAATCACGTCAATCGCGCGCTTCAGCCGCTCACGATTGCGCTTCATTTCTTCATACCACAACGCAAGTTTCAACCCGAAGGTAATCGGTTCGGCATGAACACCGTGCGTGCGTCCAATTTGCAACGTGTATTTGAACTCTTTGGCGCGTTTGGCAAGAATCTTCAAAAGCCGCTCAATATCGGCAAGAATGATGTTGCCTGCGTCGCGCAGTTGCATGGAAAGAGCCGTGTCCAACACATCGCTCGAAGTCATGCCTTGATGAATGTGTCGCGATTCTGCGCCCACGTGTTCAGCAACATTGGTGAGAAAGGCAATTACATCGTGCTTGGTAGTTTTTTCAATTTCAAGGGCGCGCTCGACTTCAAAGCGGGCTTTCTTTTTTATCACGGCGTAATCGTTTTCGGGAACTTCACCTAATTTGACGCGCGCCTCAACGGCGGCAAGTTCTATCTCGAGCCAGCGTTGCATTTTGGCTTCTTCTGTCCAAATGGCGGCAATGTCTTGCGGAGAATAGCGAGGTATCATGAATGTGATAAAATTTGAAAAGCGTTAAACGACTTCCACACGCGATTGGTCGCCAAGCATAAAGCGATTGGTCTTCGGTTTCTTCGAGGCACTTACAATTTGCACATCGTTTCCGAGCAGGCTTTCTTCAATGCGAATGCCAACATCTTCAATGCGGCAATCTTTGAGCACAATGCTGAACTCAATTTCCGACCGCTTCACAACGGTTGAATCGTAGATGGACGTAAAAGGTCCGATGTAAGCATCTTCAATCACACAATTTTCGCCGATGATGAGCGGACCACGCAAAACGCTGTTGATGATTTTTGAGCCTTTGCCAATCACAATTTTGCCCGATAAGTGCGAGGCGTCATCGACCTTTCCTAAAATCATGGACTCTTGATTTTCAAGCACCAACCGATTGGCTTCGAGCAAGTCATAAGGTTTGCCGGTGTCTTTCCACCAGCCCGTGATTTCCGAGTAGGTTACTTTCTTTTTCTTGGAGAGCAAGTATTGATGCGCGTCAGAGATTTCAAGTTCGCCGCGCGCTGAGGGTTTGATGGCATTAACGGCTTCAAAGATGCTTTCGTCGTAGAGATAAATTCCCGCAACGGCGTAATCAGATTTTGGCTTCTTCGGCTTTTCTTCAATCGAGATGATGCGTCCGCCTTTGAGTTCAGGCACGCCGAAGCGTTCAGGGTCTTTGACTTTGGCAAGCGTAAGATGACAGTTCGACTTATTGGCTTTGAATTCTTCAATAAACTTTGCCACGCCGCCGACCAGCATATTATCGCCGAGATAAAAAATGAACGGCTCGTCCTTGATAAAACTCTGTGAGATTTTAACGACGTGCGCTAAGCCAAGCGGTGCCGATTGCGGAATGTAGGTGATTTTGACCCCGTATTCCTTGCCTGAACCAAACGCCGTTTGCACGTCTTGATTGTCGGCATTGGTTACAATTCCAATTTCTTTAATGCCTGCATCGCGAACGGCTTCGATGGCGTAAGCGAGCATGGGTTTGTTGGCAATCGGAATGAGGTGTTTGTTGTGTGTGTGCGTGAGCGGACGAAGGCGCGTGCCTCTTCCGCCTGCGGTGATTAGTGCTTTCATGTTCGAGAAGCGTGTTAATGATTGTTGAATTGGAGTGCGACGCTATTGTATTCACATCAGTCGGAAGGCATCTTCAATGAATAAAATCTCGGGTGTTTCTCCGCTCGTAACGGTAATGGCAATCACATCGAAGCGATAAAGGTCGGCACTGCTCACAAACTTGCGAAGATAACACTCTGCCGCTTTTGCAAGCTCTTTTTGTTTTGCGCGTGTGATGGCTTCGGCAGCGTGTCCGAACGCTACGCCCTTGCGCGTTTTGACTTCGACGAAGGAAATCACGCCGTCTTTCTTGGCAATCAAATCAATTTCGTTTTTGCCACAACGAAAATTGCGATGCAGAATCTCAAATCCGTTTTTCGTGAGAAACTCCGCCGCGAGATTTTCTCCGAATGCGCCAAATGAAGTCTTTGAATGTGCGTGTTGCATTGCTGAATCTGAATTAGACCAATAATGATTAAACCGATAATGCACCGTGCGCGTTAGAAAGACGGAAATAAAATACGATAGAATTGTCCAATTAAAATTTATGCTCGAGGGTTTCTCACTCTTTCATCTCTTCTCGCTCTTTTGCGTGGGTGGCTGGCTAATGATGCTTGTGCGCGCCGTTACGCTCCAAGTTTGGATTCCGAAACTCTCGCATGCGCCGTCGCCACAAACCCTCCCGCGCGTAAGCGTGATTGTGCCTGCAAAGAATGAATCCAAAAAAATTCATGCGTCGCTTCGCTCGCTCTTAGCGCAAGATTATCCGAACCTCGAGCTCATCGTCATTAACGACCGCTCCGACGACGAAACAGGCAACATTATCAATAGCCTTGCCAAAGAAGATGCACGGCTCAAAGTCATTCACATTTCGGAACTCCCACAAGGTTGGCTCGGCAAGAACCACGCCAATCAACGCGGCTTCGAGCAGGCAAGCGGTGAGTATCTTTTATTCACCGATGCCGATATTCTCTTTGCACCACAAACGATTTCAAAAACGGTTGGCTACGCGCTTGCCAATAGGGCACGGCACATTGTCGTCTATCCGAAAATGCTTTCTGAAAACATTTTTGAAGAAGCCTTTCTTGCGCTTTTCGGCATGCTCTTCGTGTGGAAGTTTAATCCGATTGGCGCACGAAATCCGAAGAACAAGCGTGCATACATTGGCGTTGGGGCGTTCAACTTTATTGAGCGCGCGCTCTACAAAGCCATTGGCGAACATTATCCGCTCAAAGCCGAAATTGCGGACGATGTCAAACTGGGATACTTCGTCAAGCAACACGGCGAAGCGACGCACGTTGTCGAGGGACGCAACTTCGTGCAAGTGCGTTGGCGCGAAGGCTTGTGGGATTCAATGAAAGGCATTGAACGAAGTGCATTTGCAGGCGTCAACTTCTCATGGACTTGGGTCTGGATTGGTATTTTCGGAACGCTATTCGGATTGATTGCGCCGTATTGGCTTTGGCTCTTGAACGATGAGTTTGCAACGCTCTGCGCCTTGCTCTCGCTTGGATTCATTTATCTTGGCTATGCGGTCGGAAAAGGGTCGCTTTGGCGTGCTGGCATAATCACTGTGCTTCACCCCATTATGTCAATGTTATTTCTTTTCGCGCTGGTGAAATCGGCATTGCTCGTTTCAGTGAAAGGCGGTGTAGAGTGGCGCGGCACATTCTACACAACCGAAGTATTGAAATCATAATCACAGCAACATTGCAAAAGAGCGTCTCGCAAACGATATTCAGCGTTCCTAAAATCTAAACACATCAACAACTCATGGCGCAATCGTCAGCAAAACCAAGAGGAAGCGGAAGAATTTGGCTCATCATTTTAATTCTGATTGCAATTCTGATTGGCATTGGCATTTATCGCTCGTCGTCGCCAAAAGTGAGCGTCCCAAAGGAAACCGTTTTGCTTATCGACATCAGCGGCGAGTTGCCCGAATTAGTTTTAGGCGAAGGCTTTCCCGGCTTTTCAACAAAATCGCCTGCAACACTGCAAGGGCTGTTGGTAACATTGGATAAAGCCAAACTCGATGAGCGCGTCAAACTTGTGGTCGCCACGATTAAAGACCTTTCCTGCCAACAATCTAAACTCACGGAACTGCGCGACGCCATCGCCGACTTTCGCGCGTCAGGCAAGGAGATTTGGGCATACTTGCCACAATTTTCAGGCGACGCGGAGTATTTTCTTGCGTCAGCATGCGACAAAATTTTTCTCGAACGCTACGGCGTTTTGGTGCTCGATGGCTTAAAAGCCGAAATTCTTTACTACAAAACCATGCTCGGCAAAGTTGGCATTCAGGTCGAAGTGGCGCGACGTGGCAAATACAAATCCGCCGCTGAATCGCTCGTGAGCGACACGATTTCTGCACCGAACTATGAACAACTCAATGCGCTATTGACGGGCTTTGACAAAACCTACGTGCAAGGCGTTGCTCAATCGCGCAACATCAGCGAAGCGGCGTATCGCAAAATTCTCAACGAGCAAGCCTACCTTTCCGATAAAGACGCGCTTGCGCAAAACCTCGTCGACTCGGTCTGCTATTTCAGCGAACTTAAAGAACAGATTCGCCAAAGGTTTAACATCACCGAAGAAGATGATGCGTCGTTGTTCCTTTCCGAAAAGAAATACAAGCAAGTCTCTTACAAATCGTTGGGCATAAAAGCAGAAGAAAAAATCGCGGTGATTAACATTCTTGGTGCGTTGGTGGACGGCAAAAGCAATCCTTCGCTTGACGGTGAGAGCGATAGCGGCGACGAAACCCTTGTGCCTGCGATTGAAGAAGCGCGAAAAGATAAAACCATCAAAGCGATTGTGTTGCGCGTTGATAGCCCTGGCGGCTCGGCGATTGCCTCCGATAAAATTTTGCTTGCCTTGAACAAAGCCAAAGCCGAAAAGCCTGTAATTGCCTCTATGTCGGGCGTTGCCGCTTCGGGCGGATATTGGGTTTCGATGCAAGCGCAAAAAATTGTTGCCAATCCTACAACCATCACAGGCTCAATCGGCGTGATTGCCACCAAGCCCTCAATCCGCGAACTTGCCGATAAAATCGGATTGAAACGCACTGTAATTTCAAAAGCCAAGTATGCCGATGCGTTCAACCTCTTCGATAAACTCTCGCCCGAAGTCTATCAAAAAGCCGATGCGTTGATTGATTACACCTATCAAGAATTTTTGCGCAAAGTTGCCGAAGGCAGAAACATGACGGTTCAAAATGTTGATGCGATTGCACAAGGGCATGTGTGGCTCGGCGAAAGCGCAAAGGAGATTGGACTCGTTGATGAACTCGGCGGATTCCGAAAGTCGATTCAAATTGCCAAAAGCCTTGCAGGCATTGACGAATCGGCGCGCGTTCAACTCGTTAGTTATCCGAAGCGCAAGGATTTTTGGGACGCTTTCTTAGAGGGATTCGGAAGCGAAACGGACGCCAGCATAATCAGCCAAGCGATTCTGAAAGGACTACTTGCAAATTTGAAGCAAACGATTGCCGAAGAAGTAGAACTACCCGCAGAATTCAAAACGGCGCTCAAGACCTTGCGACGGCTCTCGGCTCTGACGCCGCTCCAACCACAAGCAAGCATGCCGTTTGAAATCATCGTTAAGTAAAAACCAAACTATGACCGAAGCAGAAATTCGCCGCATCGTCGACCTTGCCATTGAGGAACTTGGCGAGAAAGCTACAAAGGAAACGGTTCAAGCCGTCGTTGCCGAAGTGATGAAAGAGTATGAAAAAGGTGCACCATCGCTGACGCTTTCCGACCGAAATTTGCATGTGCCAAGTGCGCATGATTCAGGTCGGATTATCGTAACAGCGTTTGGGAAAAATCGCGTTGGCATTGTCAGTGCGCTCACGACGGCTCTTGCCGAGCATCAATGCGATTTGCAAGATGTATCGCAAAAAATTATGCAGGAGTTTTTTACGCTGATTATGATTGTCGACATCTCGAAATCGCC
>CALGMC010000079.1 GCA_937959145.1 uncultured Chlorobiales bacterium | reverse complement strand
ATGAGCGCATCAACGGCGGAGAGCGCGTGATTGAGCACAATGAGCGAGAAGAAGTTCGACGCGGTTTTCAAATTTTGATTTGCCATGCCGCGCATAGAAGCATACTGCAAGTAGACCTGTGAGTGAATTTCAAAACGATTGTTCATGCGCGTAACATCGTAATCATACCAACCAATCGCATACTCGCTGTATTTGCCGATGAGTTCGTAATACTGCTGGTCGCCGTAGGGCGGAAGCGTGTGCGAAAGCGTGGCGTTGTTAGCGGCAGAGACGGCAATGCGCTCAAAGGCATTGAGGAATCGATAATCACGATTGCGAATTTCGTTCAAGCGTTGCGCCGTGCCGAGTTCGGTCGCCATTTGTCGGATTTGATTCGCATTTGGAACAAGTCCTGAATTAAGAAAGCGTTCTGTGGTATAAATCTCCGACATGCGTTCGGCGAATCGAACCGCGTCCCACCGTGCTCTGCCGTCGTTCGCAAAGCCTGTGCCGTTCGGTGCAAGTCCGTCGGCAAAGGCAACAAAATCGCGCTCGCCTTGTCGTCCTTTGTTTTGATAGTGAATTGCCGTTGCCCAAAGAGCGACTTCGGCGGCAAAGAAAAGGGCAGACCGCCAATAACTTTCCGCATAAAATTCTCCTGCACCCGGCACGATTGCCGAAAACGCAACACCAATCACAGGCGAACGCAATTTGGCGGCCGGCGTCGTTGAAACCATGCCCGCATCGCGATATGCCACATATTCGCCATCAATCACAAGCGGACGATTCAGCGAAAGCACCGACATGGATATTTCTTGCTTGTGAGTCGACTCGTTGGAGATAAGCGAAATCAATCGCTCGCGTTTGAGTAAGGCATGTGGTTTGGGTTCTTCGGCAGAGAGACGCATCAAAGAAACCACAAGAAGCAAAGCAAGGCAAAGAAAGTTCATGCGAATAGAGTTGCTAATATGGATTCCTCGCTGCGTTCGGAATGACAAACGGAAGATAGCGTTCATGTGAATTGACATAATGGATTAACGGAGCAGAAGTCGTGCGCCGCGCACGGTTTCGTCCGCAAGAAAATCGAAGTCGAAGAGCATGCCGAAGTGAAAGAGCCATTCGCGCCCGTAGGTTACAAAATTTCGTCCGCCTTGTTGTTCAAAGCCACGTCGGAGTGGTTGGTCGAAGCGGTCTAAGCCGTAAGTGGCACTGATGAAAATGCTGGTCGGGAACGCATAAAACGAGTTTGCGGCAAGGCGAAGTTCAAAGCCGATGTCTTTTCGCCAGTTGTTAAGCGAGGGAATTTGCCGGCTCCACGCCGCGCCGATGTCGAAGTAAGTCGAGAAGTAAAGATGGTTGAAATAGAGATGAAAAAACTGCACATCGAGATTCGTGAAAATCGGAGCGCGATATTCAAGATGTGCAAATGCGGCGCGGTCGCCACCGATGGCGAAGAACTCGTAGCCGCGCATGCCGATTAAGCCTGAAATGAAATTGTGAAAGAAGAAATCCGTCTCGTTGCCGAAGTTGAACGCGCCGAATGTGCGAAGTGAAAGCGTGTGCTGAAAGCGCGGACTCCAAGTCGGAAGCGGGAAATAGTAGTTTAAGTCCGTTGTTAAGCGAACGAACTTATAGGTGTCATACACCGGGCGGAATGTGCCTGTGGATTCTACAAATTTGTTTCCTGTTTGCAGTTTGCTGTTTTCGTAATCCAAGCGAATGCGCGAGAGAAATCCAACAGGGTTGATGTTTTGATTGAACGAGCGTGCGCGTAAATCTAATTTCCAAAAAAGCGATGCGCTTCGTCCGATGAAGTAATTGTCGCTACTTGCGGGCAGAGTTTGTCCGAGCGGCTCCCAAAAGAACGAGTTAATTTTGGAACTGTAAATGCCGAGCGAGAAGGTCGTGCGGAACGAGCTGGCTTGAAAGAAGAGGTTGTTAATCGGAATGCGGAAACGAAGCGAAAGGTCGAACTGTGTGGCGGCGAAAGAGACATTGTAGAAGGTGCTATCGTTCGGACTGAAATCTGTTGTGTATCCACCGAACTGACCTGCCTGCGGCACATTGCGCGTAATGTGAAAAATATCGAGCGAAAATTTCGGAAGCATCGAGGCGGGAAGGATAGTTTGGTCGGTGTATTCAAGCGAGAGATAAGCATCGCGTTCCAGTTCAAAAATTTTCGTAACAGGATTTTGCGCGCCATCTGCAAAGCCACTTCCGGGCGCGAAAGCGAACACGCCGAACAAATTGAATTGCCCTAAAACTTCTGACGAGTTGAACGCCGCGCCAAACTTCGCCGCGCGCCATGCGTCTTGCCAAAACCCACCTTGCGGTTTGGTGTAGGCGTCGAAGCGAATAAGCGGAACAACGTTAATGGTTGAAAAGAGTTTCGTGTATTCGCGCACTTCATACTGCGGAATCACGGTGTCGTCGTATTCAATCAAATTTTTGTAAAGCGAATCACGCTCCGACACATTGTGGCGAGCGATTTCAGCAACAGATGAAGAAAGCGAAGCGAATTGTGCTGACTCGGAACGAGTGCCTTCAAATGCAATCAGCGTTGGCTCTTTGCGATAAACAGCGTTTGGATTTTTAATCGGCTGAACTGAATCCAACAAGGCAAGTTTGTAGCCTGTGTGCGTGAAGTGCGCGTAAGCAATTTTTCCTGAAGCGTCCATTGACGGCATAAACGCGCCTGTGAGCACATTGGTGAGTTGTTCCGACTGCTTCGTTTCAAGGTTCAGGCGATAAAGGTTGAAAATGCCGGTCGGATTAGACGCATAAAGCAAATACTTGCCATCGGGCGTGAGCGAAAGGTCGCGTTCATCAATCGTGAGGTAAGGATTTTTTTCGTCAATGGCTTCGGTGAGCGGCGAAAGTTCGCCTGAGGTTCTATCGAGTTGCATCAATCGGCGTTGATTGCGAATGCCGAGCGCGAAGAAAATTTTTGAGCCATCGGCGGAATAAATCGGCGTGAGCACTTTCTCACCGTTTTTGAAATGCGTGAGAACGCGCAGATGTTGTTTGGCAGTGTCGGTTGTGAAGTTGCCCTCGACGAGATTTTCCGTGCCGTCTTTTTGCGTAACGGCAACGAAGGTTTTGTTATCGGGCGAGAGCGCAGGCGTTTCTAATCGCTTTTGATAGGTGAGGCGCGTTTCTTCATCGTTCTTGATGTCGTAGAGGAAAAGGTCGTTGTAGCGTTGCACTTTCCAACTTGTGCCTGTGTATTTGGAATAGAGCAGTTTTGAGCCGTCGTTGGTAATAGCAAGCCGTGATGAAACGCCTCGCAAGAGCGATTGGCTTTCCGAAAAGTGATAGCCGCACGATTTGCACACGCCATATTCGGAAGAGCGATGATGAACAAAAATATCTTTGACCGTAGGGCGGCTTGCGGTTTTGAACGCGCTATCTTTTCCCAATTCCTTAACGAAAATGCCATATCCGCCAACGGTTGCGCCGCCGTTGGAGATGTAGTATAACTTCTTGCCGTCAGGCGAAAAGATGGGCGAAAAATTCATGCCTTCCTGCTCGATGATTTTGCCCGCTTGCACTTCAATGGCTTGGGTGCGGGCTTTGTAGTCGTTGGAAAGGTATGCTTTCCATTCGGCGTAAATTTTCTCAGCGGGTTTGTTGTAGGTTTCTTCGAGTGCGGCGTCGACGTTGTAGTTTGAAATCGAGGCGAAATTTTTCATCAAGCGTTCGAGCGAGGGTTCGCCATATTTTGTGGCGAGGTATCGAGTGAAGGCGAAGCCGTAGTTATACCACTGTTCGCCGCCGAAGCCGGGACGAATCACAGGGTTTGAAATTTCCGAGAGCGATGCGGTTTTGCCTGCCAAAACATCGCTTCGCAGAATCATATCGCGATGGCTATCCCACATATCGTAGCGCAGTTCGGGGCGTTGATACTGCGCAACGCCTTCCGCCAACCAAAACGGAACATTGAAACCTGCAATCGGATAAGAGACCAAGCGATTTGGAAAACCGTAGAGAATGTCGTTGCGCCGTGTTGGCTCGTAGCCAAAGGCTTGAATAAAAGCGGCAGGCATAAAGGTGCCGACCTTCATCGCCGCCGTGAGCGTTACGATGTGCGTGTATTCGTGCGTAATCACGTCGCGTAGCCACTGATGCTGACCGCGAAAGGGAAACTCGAGCGAAGGTGCCCAAATTTCAATCTTATTTTCGGTGAAATACGCACCGCCGTTGGAGTAATCGTCCGTGTCTTTAATCACGATATTAACCTTGCCGGGGTCGTGCTTGTAAAGCGATGTAATTGCAGGGTAAACCTCTTCGGCAATTTTTGCGGCAAGACGTGCTGAACGCTCCGCACCGTCGTGGAAACTAACCGTAAAGTGTTCGGTCTCAATCGTTTTCCAATTGAGTTCGGGGTGGCTGTAGGCTTCAGGCTGAGCAAGCAGAATAGACGCTGAAAAAAGCAGAATCGTCGCTAAAAGTGAAAACCGTTTCACGAGTTCAAGGTGAAGTTCAGGTTGAAAATATAAACAAAGTCAGTCGTAGATGTGCGTCAATACAGATATGAATCGGTTTAGAAAAAGCCAATAAACGACGATTTCAGAAAAGAAAAAAGGGCAAAACGTCGGGAAAGAACAATAAACAGTGAATAATGAAAGTGAAGATTACTGGCTTCTCATTACTCGCTACTCATTACTCATTAGATTCTTTTGGTGTCGGTTCTTGTGTCGGCTCATCTTTGATAGCAATGCCTAATTTTTTCATTTGATAGCGGAGCACGTGCCGCTCTATGCCCAAGAGTTTCGCGGCGCGAAGTTGATTGCCTTCGGTTTTTTGGAGCGCGTCCAAGATGTATTTGCGCTCGATGTTGTCGAGATATTCTCTCAAAGAAAATGGCAGGGCGGTATCGAGCGTGTGTTCGCCTTTAATTTCACCTTGCGACGAAGGTTGAGCAGAAGAGGCTGTCGTGCTTTTACGGCGCGTATCAAGCGAGAGATGGTGTGGCTCAATGCGTTCACCGTTTGGGGTGATAATCGTGGCGCGTTCAATCACATTTTTAAGTTCTCTCACATTGCCTTTCCACGAGTAGTTCAGCATGGCTTGGAGTGCTTCTTCCGAGAACTCTAATCGTTTGCGCATGGTTTGGCAGAAGTTTTTGAGGAAGAAGTCCGCAAGTTGAAGAATGTCTTCGGGACGCTCACGAAGCGGCGGCAGTTCAATCGGAACGACTTGAAGGCGATAGTATAAATCTTCACGGAACTTGCCTTCTTCAATGAGGCGTGCGAGGTCGCGATTGGTAGCGGCGACAATGCGCACGTCGCTTTTCATATCGCGCAAGCCGCCGACGCGCCGAAAGGTTTTGGTTTCAATCAGTTTGAGCACTTTGGCTTGTGTGGCAAGCGGCATGTCGCCAATTTCATCGAGAAAGAGCGTGCCACCGTCGGCATACTCAAACAGTCCGATTTTTTTACTGCGTGCGTCGGTAAATGCGCCCGGCTCGTAGCCGAAGAGTTCCGCTTCAAGCAAGTTTTCAGGAATGGCGGCGCAGTTAATTTCAACAAATGGCTTGGTGTGCCGTGCCGAACTGTGATGAATGAACTTTGCGATATGCTCTTTGCCTGCGCCGCTTTCGCCGAGAATGAGAACGGTGGTGTCGTTTGTTTGTGCCACTTGTGCGGCAAGTTCATAGACCTTCGTCATTTTCGGAGAAGGGCATAGGATAAATTCGGATTCTGTGTATCGGCGCAGGGTTTCTTTGCTCAAAATTCGGATTTGATTGCGGAGCGAAATTTTTTCGGCGACTTTGGCAATCGAGAGTTTAAGCGATTCCAAATCAAAAGGTTTGAGCATATAATCTGCCGCGCCACAGCGCATGGCTTCGAAGGCAGTTTTCACATCGTTATGACCAGTGAGGATAAGCACTTGCACACCGCTATCTTGCTCACGCAGTTTTTTGAGAATCTCAACGCCGTTCATGTCGGGCAAGTGGTAATCGAGCAAGACAATGTCGGGAAAGGATTTACGCGCAACTTCAAGCGCGCTCGCGCCATCAGATGCAGTGTCAACAGCGTAACCTTCAAGTTCGAGAGATTCTTGAATGAACTCAACAAGAAGGGGGTCATCATCGACAACTAAAATGGAATACATACAAAGTTCCTTTCAAATATGAAGTTGTTCTCCGTTAGCAAACGCCCAATTTTCCCACTGCGTCTCTTTGAATACAACCATAACATTGTGAGGCGAAATCGAGGCGCGTGCTTGGAGATTGGAGATAATGTTCTTCAAAAGTTCTTTTTTCACTTTCACGCTTCTGCCGACCGAAAGCAAAATTTCAATGATGATAAACGCTGCACTTCGCGCATTGGCAAGGTTTGGATAAGTCGGGTCGTAGATGAAATCGTCAGCATTAAGTTCGAGAAAGCGTTGAAATCTATCTTTTTCAGGGACGCCCGATTGGACGAGCGCATCGTGAATCGCATCGGCGATGGCGCGCTTCTCGGAGGCGGTTCTGCCTTTATGTAGCGTGATTGTAACGAGCGGCATTGAAATTGTTCATTTTTAAGGTTGTGCCCTTGGGCAGAGTCGAACTGCCGACGCAGAGTTTAGGAAACTCTTGCTCTATCCGTCTGAGCTACAAGGGCAAGTTCGTGATGAAGGAAAAATCCTCAAACAAAGTTACAAAGCGTTCAAGTCTTTTCCTTGCCTAAGGCTTCGAGCATTATGGCAATGGCTTCGTCGATGGTGAGTTCAAAAATTCCTGCTTCCCCTGCAAAGAAGGCTTGCTTCCAAATGGTGTAGGCGTCAAGTTCTTCTTCTGAGACATCTTGATAGGCGATGAAGGTTGCGCCCGATTGCTTCACGCCTGATTCCATAATGGGAAGGTGCGGAATGAAGACTTTGGCGTCGGGCAAGTAAGCCACGTTCGGCGGGAAAAGATTACGCAAAGAATAAATCAAGAAGTGATAGACGGGTTGCGGAACGGGCAACTCATCGTGCGTATCAATGCGTAAGAGTTTTGCCATGCCAAACGAGCCATCTTTGCAAACAAAAGAGATGACATCACCGGGTTTGAACATCATTCGTCGATTCGGCTGAGTTCCAAGAAACTGCGATAGCGGTCGTCAATTTCCAAAAGGCTCAAATTCAGCAAGCCTTCGGTGCCGAATTTCTCGACGCAAAAACTTGCCATCGCGCTTCCATAAAGGACGGCTTTGCGAAGCGTTGCATCGTTGACTTTGTTGACTTTGGCAAGGTAGGCAGTGAATCCGCCTGCGAAGGTGTCGCCTGCGCCTGTTGGGTCGATGATGGTCTCGAGCGGGTAAGCAGGAGCAGAGAAGACCGAATTTTCGGTGAAGAGCAACGCGCCGTGTTCGCCTTTTTTAATGACGAGAATTTTCGGACCCATGGCGCGAATGATGCGTGCGGCTTTAACAAGGTTCGGACTTTGTGAGAGCAAGCGTGCTTCGCTGTCGTTAATGATGAGCACATCAACAAGTTTGAGCGTCTCTTTCAGGTCAGGCAGTTTGCTTTCAATCCAATAGTTCATCGTGTCGCAAACCGTGAGTTTCGGCGACTTGATTTGCGAGAGCACACTGCGCTGAATAACAGGGTCTAAATTTCCGAGGCAAACATACTTTGCGTCTTTGAAAGACGCGGGAAGGGACGGATTGAAGTCGCCGAGCACGTTGAGCTGTGTGTCGAGCGTGTCGCGGTTGTTCATGTCGTAGTGGTAGCGACCATGCCAACGAAAAGTTTTTCCGCCCTTGACGATTTGCAAGCCGGAGAGGTCGATGTTTTTTTCTTTGAGGATTTTCAAATTTTCTTCTCCGAAGTCTTCGCCGACTGCGCCAACGAGCATCGGCTTATCGACGAAGTAACTTGCCGTAATGCTGATGAAGGTTGCCGCGCCGCCCAAAACATTGTCGCGTTTTTCAAATGGCGTCTCGAGGTTATCAATGGCAACTGAGCCAATCGTAAGAAAAGACATGTGTGTTAAGGATAAGTTGATAGAAAAAAAATCACAGTTCAAACCACGCGCTTTCGCCCGCGCCGAGCCGAACTGTCAGCACATTATCGGCAATGCGATAAGTATCACCTGAAATTAACTCTTTGAGTTCAGGCTTCGCGCTTTGAAGCGGCACGGAAACTTCCGTTGTTTGGTATGGATTCGCATTTGCCAAAAAGAGCAGTTTTTTGCCGAAGCCGCTACGCACAATGCCAAGCACAGGGCTATTTGGAATCTCCAGAAATGTAATCGTATCGGGCGAAGGGTCGACGATAAGTTTTTCATATTTCTTTCTCACCTCGAGCACGCGCTTGATGAAGGGAATAATCGGCGCGACGCCATTTCCGCCTGTCCAGTTGTAACTCTCCTCGCTGAATAAGCCAAGTTTATCCGATGGAAATTTCTGTAAGTCGGAAGGCGAAAAGCCAATGCCTGTATTGACGGGATACCATTCGCAAAGTTCCATGCCTGAATGAATGAAGGGAATTGAGGGATAAGCGCAAGCGACAGCGAAAATAAATTTTGAATAATTCGCGCCTGCCTCGCCGCCGCCAAAGCGTGAAGCATTGCGGGGCGTGTTGTGGTTTTCTGCCGAGCCGAAAAATGGAATCGGCACGCCTTGTTGTGCGAAAAACATGAGAAACTTTTTGAGCTCGTCGAATTGATGTCCGACGAAGATAAGACTGCCCATCACAGCGTTGTAGCCTTCGGCAACGCTCTTGGGCGTGATGTCGAAGTTCTCGTCCCAAAATGCGAAGTCGGGATTTTTCTCACGCGCGACGCGCACGAGTTCTCTTTTGAGGTCAAAGGGAAGGGCGTGCCCCATATCAATCATCACGCCGTCGATGCCAAATTGTTCTTGATAGTGCGGAATAATCCCGATGATTTTTTCCCACAGCGGCTTATTGGCAAACTTCGGTTGCGCAAGTTCTGCCGAATACATTCGAATCGTGTTGTAGGCGATGTAGTTGAACGCGGGGTGGTCATACATTTTGAGATACGTTACATCGCCCCATGGGGGTTGTGTGTCGTCGGGTGGCCAATCGGCGAATGCGCCCGGAATGCGGCACTCGCGTCCGTCTTTGGTTTTGCCAATGTATTGCCCACGATGATTCAGAACAACGCTTTCAGGCGTATCAGTAAAAAATGAGCGATAGAGGTCGCTCGGCGGTGGCAAGTCGCTGAAATCGCCTGAATTGACCTTTGCGTTGATGACGGCAAGTTCTTCGCGAGAAAAAATGGGATTGCCATAGACAAGTCCGCTTCGATGTTGCGCGCTTCGGTCTTGCAGGCGGTTATCAATCCAATAAAACCATTCGGGGTGTTCCTTCACCCAATCGCCATCTTTTGCCGATGTTCTGAACACAAATTCTAAAACCACACGTAACCCTAAATGATGTGCCGCTTCAACAAAGGCGGCAAATTGCGTTTCAACATCAAGATTTAGGGCTGGCTCTGAAAGCCGTTCGTCGAGTTTGTAAGGATTTTTAATCGCGTAAGGCGAGCCAAGCGCGCCTTTGTTCCCATCTTTGCCGATAGATGTAATCGGAAGCAAATGCACTACGGTTGCGCCAAGCGATTTGATATAAGGCAAAAGCGCGATGCACTTCAAAAAGGTGCCCGTCTCGCGCAAGGCTTCATCGGGCAAAACATCAATGCGTTTGTTTTGATTGTGGTCAAATGCCGCGGTCAAGCGCGGAAAAAGATTGTAAATCACCGATGAGCGCGACCACTCGCCGTTTTGGGTGGGCGCAATCTCAACTTTTGGCGAAGCAAGA
>CALGMC010000078.1 GCA_937959145.1 uncultured Chlorobiales bacterium | reverse complement strand
GTTCAAATCGGCAGTTGCATAGTGTTTATCAATAAACCTTTGTGCTTCTTTGGCACATGCCGCACCCAATTCAGCGAGTTTCAAGTGCGTTTCGTCTTTTGAATCAAAGAGCGGAAACGGCAAATCCAAAATTTTCTTGTGAATATCGCGCTCTCCAAATAGTCCTTGTGTTTGGAACGCCTTTATTTTGCGATTCGCTACGCCGCTGTTCAGAAAACCTGCAAGGTAGTTGGCTTCGCGCTTATTTGAGGTTGCATACCAATAGGCTTTGCTTTCCACAATGAATTCTGTATCGATTTTTTTTCTATCCAGCACAACGGCACATGCATCTGTTGCCGAAGCCGTGTAAAGCACAAGGTAGCGCGTGTTCAAATTCTGCTCAGAAATGCCGCGTTGATAGTCTAATCTGTCATAAAGCGACATTTGATTTTCTTTCGACCTTTCGGTTTGATACTTTTCCCAAAATTCTTCGGCTTTATCGAACCAATAGCAAGTTTGGTCGAAGCCTCTCTCAAGCAATTGTTGCGCCGAGAGCAGTTCAACCGTCTTCATGCCATCTTTGGCGGTGTTGATTTGAATCGGAAGCAAGACGAGTGGCGGATTGACCAGCGCAAACGGCACAAGATTTTTAGCCAGTGCAGTTCGATACAGAAATTTCGGCTCAATGCGCCGTTCAATCGTGAGCGATTTCCAAGGGGCTTTGGCTTCGGGCAGAACAAGCGACTTAACGCGCAGTTGTTCATACTCGAGCGGATTGCCTTCATACACTTGGTCAATCTCAATGAAGTAAAAATTGCGCGGCACAATAGTCGCGCCTTGTTTGAAGCGTGGCGCGTAAGGGCTTGAGCCATTGCCATTGACATAGCGTTCAGGCGTGAGCGCAGAGCGATTGAAGGTTTTCTTTTTGGCGAGTATGGAATAGTGCCAAATCGTTTTGGTTTGCGTGAGCGCAGGTAAGGCACGCTCGAGCGGCATATCAGCGACGTCAAGTTTTGCGGAAATCGTAAGCCCCGGAATACCGCTTTCCGAAACGGCACGATGGACTTGGTCTTTGGCAGTGGAAGCCTTTGCGAAGAGCACGCATGAAGGCACATTGAACAGTGGTGCAACATCTTTCAAATCCCACGCTCCTGAAAGCGTAAAGCCTTCGGCAAGACCGCTTCGCGTGTTATCGTGCTGGTCGGCTGTGAAGAAACTGCGTGGCAATACGAACGCTAAATCTCCCTTTGGCTTCAAGAAGTAGTTTGCGCTGTGCGCCAAAAAAATGGCGGCAATTTCGAGGTGTGGCATATTGGCTCTCGATGCAGGAACGAGGCTGTATCGCTGTGCTAACTCGAGCAAATTTTGTTGATACTCCGCGTTGCTGATGCTTGAATAAGTGAACCAGGGCGGATTACCAATCACAACATCGAAACTCCGACGGAGGAAAAACGGTTTGTAGGTGTTCTGCAAAATGAACGCCCAAATGCTATCTCGATTCTCATCTTTGGCAAGTTTGAGCGATTTGTAAATCTGATAAAACTCATCGGCAAACGACGCAAAACCCTTGAATTTACTGATGAATAGAGCGTTAAAGTCATTGATGGGCAAAAGCGATTTGGCTTGCGTGCGTTTAGCTTGCGCTTCAACGAATTTTATCGCCTCGTCGAAAAATCCACTTTCTTCAAAAACTTTTTCGCTGAACGCAAGTTGCCGCCCTGCAATGCTTACGCTGTAAGTTTCATCGTAGAGTTCGCCTGAAATCTCCGCAGAGCCTTTCGGCAACAGAAGCGAATTGGCAAGAAAAACATTGAGCGAGATAGGCTTTTTAGTGTGTGAAATCGACTTGCCGAGCGCAAGTAAAATTGTGGTTTTAGCGATTTGAACGGAAAGCGGGTGAATATCAATTCCGACAACTTGTTTGGCGAGCGCGTCAGCGGAAAGTGTTGGATGTTCGGCTTTGAGACGCGCAATCGCAGCGCGAAGAAATGAACCACTGCCACACGACGGGTCGAGAATCATGCACTCTTTTTCAAGTGGCATTTTTTTGACAACAAGTTCGCAAAGCCAATCAGGGGTGTAGTATTCGCCGAGTGCGTGGCGCGTATCAATATCAATCAATCCCTGATAAATACCTTTCATAATATCTTCTTCCACATTGGAGAAGTCATAATCGGTGAGTTTATCGGCGAGCAGTTGAAAGGCGGCGCGAAGTGCGTTGAAATGCGCGTCGGCGGAAATCCAGTAATAAAAATCCTCTTCGATGAAGCGTTCAACATTGAATTTCTCGAAGGCGCGTCCATTCAAAATGTCTTGAAGTTCCATGACTGGAACGTTTTTCTTGGACGAGAGTGCAATAAATGCAATCAGTTTCGAGAACGCACTTAAATACGTATGCACAAAAAACACATCAGGGCTTTCGTTGAACGTGCCATATGCGATTGAAAGAAATCGTTTCCACTCGTCGTAAGCGACCGCAATGTCGGGCTTGCTGTTGATGTCGCCAACATATGATTTGATGCGCGACATAACCTGCATAAACACGCCAGAATCTGCGCCGAAATGAATGACAAGGTCGGCAAGCGTCGGTTTTAGCAGTTGCAGTTTGAAGAGATAGCGGTCGAGGAAAATCGGAAAGTCGTCCAGCGTCTGTTCGGTTAGTTTGAATGAATCGACTTTGCGCAGTTGAATATCGTTCAGGTCTTGGAACAATAACTCGCTCGCAATGCGCGTGTAAATGCGCCATTCCAAGCCGTCCGTTGCAATCAAAGTGAAATCAGTGTTATTTCCAGAGTGCAAGTTGCCTGCGAGGTATTCTTTGAGTTGCTCTTCCGCGTGCATGCCTGTGCGTTTCAAATCTTTTTCCCACTCAATAATGACGCTGTTGTATTGCGTATCGGCACGTCCGGTTTTTCTTTTCTTGGGCGAGGCGGGAATGTTGAAGATGGTTTTTTCTGCCCCTTTGCTCATGGATTGAATAAGCGCGAGCGCGTCTGGGTCGTGCTGAAATAGCGTGGTGAGAAGCGATTGAAAGAGAAGTTTTTTTGCTTCTTCGCTATTGGCTTGTTGAACGTTGGCAAGGTATCGTCGTATATCGTCGGCGTTTGGGTGCATGAATTGTTGCGCGGTTATCAATTTGATGGTGCGGAAAATACGCTTTTTCCCTTCTAAGAAAAGCCGTAAGTTCATTGCAGGTTCATTTACACTTTTGAAAGGAGAATAAGTATGCACATTCAAAATTCTTACCACGCCATCAGCGACAATGGCGAGCCGATTGACATCGCCAAACTGCAAGCCGTCATGAAGCAGTTCAAACTCAAACACAATGCCGTCGCCGTGACTTACTGCAAAGAGGAAATCCCCGAAGGCTACGAGCCTGTGAATGATGTTCCCTGCGCCTTGATTTATCACGCCGATTTGGGCAAGAAAGTCTACATCAACAAAGAGCACCACGATTGCCTCGTCGGGCTTTATCACTTAGGCATGCTCGAAAACGCCAGCGAGTATATTCGTGATGGCATTTACATGACCGATGTTCAACAGTTCTACACGCTCGATGCGGCAAAGTCGAACAAGCACAACACGCCGAACTTGCCACAAGGTGCGTTCAAAGCCATTGCCGCCGCACCACTTCACCTCGTTGAAGATGAACGCTTAATTCACACGATTGTGGTGATTTGTGAGCCGCAATATGCGATGATTCTGGCGGGCGCGGCATCGACACGCATTGGCAAATTTCCAATTGGCGAACTCGGCATGAGCGCGTGCGCCTCTATTTTCAACATTCCCTTGCTTGAAAATAACAGCACCTTTGTCATTGGCGACGGCGGCGGCAGAATGCACAATCACATCAGCACATCGGAACTCTTTGCCATTGTGCCACGCGACCACATTCGCCACTTGATTGACGTTGCCGAAAGTTTCAAAATTACGCCCGCCGAAATGCGCAAACGTATTCGTCCGTCTTACTTTGAAGAAAATGTTTATGCGAGTGTAAAACCGCACGCACAAACCTAACTCGGCAATGTGTCCATGTCGCTTTTAGATTCGGTCCGAAAATTCGAAAACATGCACATCGTGCTTTGGCTGTTGAAAGATGTGTGCTGGGTAAGCGATTTCAAAGTTGGCGGTATGGTGATGATTACACCGACGCTCGGACTTGCGCTGTATTTAACTTGGCGATTTCGCGCCGACCGCACCGAACTGCTCAACAACGCCGCCGTATGTGCATGGATTTGTGCCAATTCCGTTTGGATGACCGGCGAGTTTTTCTTCAACGATACGCTCCGCCCATATGCGATTGTGTTCTTTGTGATTGGATTCACCTTCATCGGAACAGAATACCTCTTGAAAATGCTCAAACCCTCTGCTCAAATGGTGTCCGATGACGATATAACGAAGTGAAAGGAGTAGAACATGAACATTACCCTGCCAACACTTGCCGCTCAAACAAAAGAAGCGCGCAAAGAAACCTTGTGTAGTGCGTGTGGCTTGTGCCAAATTCGCACGTGGCCTGCCAAAGAAAGTTTTCAGAGTTGTGTCTTTGAACTGGGCTGGCTGGGCGACGCCGAGCGCGACCTTCACGGACGAGAACGCAACCCCGACAATCCTGACGAACTCACCTTTGGCATTACACAAGAGCGATTTGTCGCCGCACTCAAACCTGCATTGGACGGAGCGCAATGGTCGGGCATTATCACGCGCATTGCTCAAAAAGCCTTCGAGAGCAATCTCGTCGAAGCCGTCGCAACCCTTCACCGAAGCAAAGTCGACTACTTCCTTCCCGAACCTGTTTTAGCACAATCGACCGATGAGATTCTCGCCGCAAAAGGCAACAAGCCTGTCATTTCGCCCGTGCTCAAAAGCCTTGAAGTCGCCTATCAAAAGGGCATTAAGCGGCTACTCGTGATTGGCGCAAGTTGCCACATTCACGTCTTGCGCGATTTTCAAAAACGATTTCCGTATCTCGCCGATGTTGAAATTTTCGCGCTCGGAATTCCGTGCGTCGATAACATTAAACCGAAAAAATTGCGATGGATTCTTTCGCGCATGTCTAAATCGCACGAAACCGTTCGGCATTACGAGTTTATGCAAGATTTCACCGTGCATCTGAAACACGAAAACGGTGAGATTGAGAAAGTGCCATATTTCAGTTTGCCACGCGAACTTTCACGAAGCGATGTTTTTGCGCCAAGTTGCATGAGTTGTTTTGATTATTTGAATAGCCTTGCCGATATAACCGTTGGCTATGTTGGTGCGCCGCTCGTTGGCGAAGAAAAACGCCAATGGGTGCTCGTCCGAACCGAGAAAGGCAAAACGCTCTTGAACCTTGTGCGCGATGAACTTCAACGCTTTCCTGAAATGCGCGAGGGCGATTGCACCAATGCTGTCAAGCAATCGGCAACCATGATGATTGAACGCATGAAGCAAGAACACTTGCCCACGAAAACAGGACGCCGAATTCCAATTTGGTTCGGAAAAATGATGGCGAAGGTGATGTCGAAAATTGGATTCAAAGGCACTGAATTTGCGCGCTATTCCGTCGACTTTCATTTGATTCGCAATTACTATTTCGTCAAACTCCGTTATCCTGAGAAACTCAAAACGCTTGTGCCGAAGCACGTTTATACGGTGTTAGCGAAATATGGCTTTGAGGCATGAAGCAAGGTTATGATGAAGTGGAACGAACGAATTTCGCATCGAGGGCTTTTGTAACTTTGCAAAAACTTCAATCCAATTCTGTGAGTCAATCCACTTCTGACGATACGGTTTTGTCGCTAAGCGACCTTCGAACGGATATTCGCTTTGAGCATCTTCGTGCGCATCTTGTGCCGCCGCCACGCTTTGAGCAAGCCACGCTTGAAAATTACATCGTTGATGAAGAGTTTCCGTCGCAAGCGCGCGCCAAAGAAGACCTTCAAGCCTTCGTCAACGCTTTGAACCAATCACAAAACGGGCTTCGCAAATTCTTTGGTGTGTTTTCCAAAAAAGATGGGCAAATTGGGCTGTATCTGGACGGTGTGTTCGGAATTGGCAAAACGCATTTGCTTGCGTCGGTTTTCCATGCGGTTCAATCTCCAAAAAAACTTTACCTCTCCTTCACAGAACTGATGTATTTCATCGGGTTGCTGGGGCTTGAAAAATGCGCGGCGGAACTGTCGGCTTATCGCCTGATTTGCATTGATGAATTTGAATTAGACGACCCGGGAAACACGACCATGTCGCTTGGCTTCCTTTCGCGCGTGATGGAAAACAATGTGGCGATTGTGGCAACCTCGAACACGCCGCCAATGCGTTTAGGCGAAGGACGATTTGATGTTCGAAATTTTCAGCGCGAAATCGGCGAGATGGCGAAACGCTTCAAAACCGTGCAGATTGACGGCAAAGACTATCGCCAAAAATTAGCACACGCCAAATCGGCTCACACCTCGTCTTGGACGACGCCGAACCTTAACTCTGCCTACGCGCAATTTCAAGCCACAACCGCACGAAAGAAACTTTACCTCGAAGAAGCCGAACTCTTCTCGCTCTTGCGACGCTATCACCCAATGCACTACTTTGAACTCGCTGAAAATCTCTCTGCCGTATTCATTGAAGGCATTGGACAAATTCACGACCAATTCGACGCGCTTCGTTTCGTTTATTTCATCGATAAACTTTATGACGACAATGTGCAAGTGTTCGCTTCAGCACGAATAGCGATTGAGCAACTTTTTCCTGAATCTTTTTACCATTCGGCATACGCAAAAAAGTATTGGCGGTGCATTTCGCGGCTGAAAGAAATGTGCGGCTAATTATTGGTTGTGAAGTTCAGTAACCTTGCGCTTGCCGTCCAAGATAGACGTGATGGCTTTGATGAAATCTTCTTCACAAATCATTTGCTTGCCTTTGGGTTTAGTTGCCGCGTAAGAGGCGGAAAGGAGAACGGCGTTTTTGATGTCGCCGCCTGACGCGCCTTCGCTTGCGTCAACAAGGGTTTGAAAATTGATATTAGGCTGAATGGGAAGTTGGGGCGGCAAGTGGGCTTTCCAAATTTTGAGTCGTTGTTCGGCATTAGGAAGCGGAAACTCGATGTGCGCAATCATTCGGCGTAAAAATGCGCTGTCGTAGTTTTGAACCAAGTTCGAGGCAAAAATCACGATGCCGTCGAAGCGGTCGAGTTCCATGAGCGTGGTGCTTCTGGTGAGGTTGACGCTGTGGTCGGTGGCTTGTGTAACGCGGGTAAGGCGTTTGCCTAAGATGGAATCGGCTTCGTCGAAGAAGAGCACGGTGCCGCTTTGGCGGGCTTTCTGAAACGCGGCTTTGATGTTCTTTGGCGTCTCACCGACGTATTTCGATTCTAATTCTGCATAACTTATCACCAAAATATCGCGTCCCAAGTAGTTGGCGATGGCTTCGGCGGCAAGCGTTTTGCCTGTGCCGGGTGCGCCGTAAAAGTTCAGCGCGACTTTCTTTCCGTCTCTATCAATCGATTGCAAGTTCCAAGTTTCGTAAATCAATTTTTGCTGTTCAAGCAGTGCGAGCGCGTGCAGAATGCGTTGCATGGTTTCGTCGCTCAAAATGAGTCGGTCGAGCGAGTAGAGAGGCTTTTTCGGAAGAAAGGTTTCAAGCCGTGCCGAGATGCCGCTGTCCGTTGCAGGAGAAGCAGTGGGCGATGCGGGCATTTCCAGCGTCGCTTTCACAGGATTGAATCGCACGGTGATGTGGGGCTTGCCAAGATGCTCTGAAAATTCGCTCTTTGCTAAAAGCGCATTCAGTTTTGAGACAAAGGCGTTCGTTTTGTGGGCGTCGAGTTCTTGTGCACTTTCTTTGCCGAGTGCGAGGCACTTTGGGCAGTAGCGCATTGGCAAGCCTTCCACGGTGATGTGCGGAAATTCGGGAAAGATTTTTTTGCCACGATACGCAATTTCAAGCGGAACTTGATGAATCGGGCAGAGCGGTGATGAAGTTGAACCAAGTGCCATTACATTTGTGCAGTAAGCGTTTGTGCAATAAGAATTAAACGCGGCGAACGCTCGCGCACGAATGCTTGTCCATCATAATCGCCGAGCAGATGACGAACGTGAAGTCCTGCATTCAGGAGCATAGCGGTTAAATCCTCGACAGAATAAAGCCGAACGGCTTCCATGAAGCGATGGGTTTTGCCGTCTTCGGTTATCGAGATGCTTTTGACGACGCGCTCGCCAAAAATCATGCGTTCCTCGAGAATCTCCAACTCGCCAAACGAGCGGCGCGACTTTGGTTGCAAGGTGTTACGAACAACATGCTCGTTGAGAAAGTCTAACACATACCAGCCGTTTGGCTTCAAGGCGCGCGCTACATGGCTCAAGACCACATCATCTTCATCATCGTTTTCAAAGTAGCCAAAACTCGTGAAGAGTTGAACGATAAGGTCGAACTCTTGTTCAAACGGCAGGTCGCGCATATCAAATTGCGTGAAGGTGAGCGCAAGATTTTTCTTTTGGGCTAATGCACGCGCTTCTGAGAGGAGCATTTGAGAGAGGTCGTTTGCCGTTACTTGAAAGCCGTTTTCGGCGAGTGCAACGGCGTGCCGACCAGAGCCGCAAGCAATATCAAGGGCTTTCGGATTCGGCTCTGAAATCGAGATGAAGTTTAGCAGTGTGGCAATCGTTTGTTCGGCTTCTTCGAGCGAGCGATGCGCATAAAGTTTGAGATAAGCAGGGTGATTAAACCACGCTTTGAACCAATCGGCATGAACAACGAAGTCGGAAGACGAGGACATAGCGGCGTGAGAAATGTTAGAAATCGGTTTTCCAAAATTAACCAAATTTTGTTATCGTAAGCGTTCTACTTCAACAATCAACGCCAATCAACACTTTTAACAAACATAACTAAATACGACCAATGAGACGACATCTGTTACTATGCATGCTCGCTGTGATGTTCCTTAGCGAAGCGACTTTTGCACAAGTGGCGCAAGGTCCTGCGTTTGGTTCTGTGCCAAGTGGCGCAGTTTTTTCTACTGAAGGATTTGGAAACACCGACGCACCAAGTTCGATTCCTGGAATTAACGGACGAGTATTCAACGCCAAGAATCAGCCACCGCCAACAGTTGCGCCGCCCGATGTGCCTGCACCGCTTGCGCCCGAAGGCTCGAACTATGTTGAAGACCCTCGTTTGAATGGCACGCTCGAGGCTACAACCACGCGTCCGCTCCTTTTAGCCAGTGTTAATGGCGTGCCGCAAGGCAGTTGGATTCCGCCCGACCCGCATTGCGCTGTTGGACCGAACCATGTGATTTTCGTCGATAACGGTCGTGTGAGAATTTTAGATAAAAAAGGTAACACGCTCCGCACCATTAACATCAACACATGGTTCTCGAATGTTCAGCCCGGTGTTGGTGCGTTTGACTGCAAAATTCTTTATGATCACTTCGACAACCGCTGGATAATGGTTTGGCTCGACCAAGACAATGCCGCCCAACGCGGACTCTTCTTGCTCTCCGTTTCTGACGACGACAATCCGCTTGGCACTTGGTATAACTGGGCATTGCCTTCCAGCCGAAACGGCAATACATCTAACGGCGGTTGGGGCGACTATCAAGGCGTCGGCTTTGACAGTGAAGCGATTTACATCACTGCGAACAACTTCTCCTTCGGAGGCTCTTATCAATACACAACCTTCCGCATCATTGAAAAGGCGCAACTTTACGCCAACACCGCAGGGCAAGTCGACTGGATTGATTTTTGGAACTTGCGCGATAACGGTGCAGATGTGTTCGGCGTGCGTCCTTCTATCATTTGGGGAAATCCGGGCGAATACTACCTCGTCTCCGTGCCGCGATTTTTCTCGGGTAACACCTACTTCACCATTTTCAAAGTAACCAATCCAACCACAACGCCGCAGATTACAAGCGTGCGCGTGCCCGTAACCGCTTGGAGCCTGGCACCGAACGCCAACCAACTCGGCGGAAGCACGACGCTACTTGAAAGCGGCGGTAGCAATGTGCGCAACGAACCCGTCTTCCGTGATGGGCATCTCTACGCCGTTCATGCCGTTGCAAGTGGAACAGGAAATCAATTTTCAAGCGCGCGCTATGTAAAAATTAAAACGTCTGATAACACTGTGGCTGAAGATGTTGCCTTCGGCGCAAATGGCTTCTGGCACACTTATCCCGCGATTATGGTCGACGAGGATAAAAACATTGCCGTAACATTCAGCCGTAGCGGGCAAACAGAGTATATCGGAGCGCATTATACTTGGAAACTCAGCACAGATGCAACGCTTCGCCCGAGCGAAACCATTCAAGCCGGACGTGGCAACTATGTTGTAACCTTCGGTGGAACACGCAATCGCTGGGGCGATTACAACGGTATTGCCCTTGACCCAAATGGCGCAGGAATTTGGATGTTCACCGAATACGCCGCCGCTACAAATACTTGGGGCAACTGGCTACACGGCATTCGCTTAAAACCATTTAGTGGTGCGTCAGTTTATTCATTTCAAAACGGGCTTAACTTTGGAAAATTAGAAGTGGGCAAGCGCGATACGCTCGCCGTCACCATTTACAGCTACGGCGAAAATGTGCTCACGGTCAATTCTATCACCACCCAAAACCCTGCTTATCAGATCCTCAGTGCCACTTCGTTGCCTGCGAACATTCCGCTTTATGATTCGCTCGTGTTGCGCGTGGTATTCGCACCGACTGAGCACGGCATTGTCAATGACACGATTTATATCGCTTCAAACGATGCACAGCAACCGGTCTATAAAATTGCGCTAACTGGCAAAGGGATTGAAATTGGAAGAGCCGAGCCGGGC
>CALGMC010000077.1 GCA_937959145.1 uncultured Chlorobiales bacterium | reverse complement strand
GCGTTGGCGCAAGCACGCATTGCCTATGTTGAGCAACGCAGATGCAAGCCCTTGACTATCGCCGAGTTCTCGCCGCATATCAATCGTTTGCCTTGCCATTGCGATTGCCATTTCGTAGTTGCCAAGCGCACCATAAACGCCTGTGAGATTATTAAAGAGGTTCGCTTTATCTTGCTTAATCTCTTTTTGCTCAGCATCAATGCTTGCAATTTCATCGAGGTTTTTAAGATAGAGTTCGAGCGCAACGGCGTAATTGCCCAAACGATAATGAGCAGCAGCCAAGAAGTTTAGGCTTCTCATCAAGAGGCTTTCGCGCAGGCTCTTTGATAGGGACTCAATGACACGATACGCTTCTTCGCCGATGGCAAGCGCAGTTTCCACCTCATCGTTTTGAAAATCTATGATAGCAAGGGTCATCAGGCTTTGCGCAAGTTCTGCTTTTTCATTCAATCGAGTTGCGAGGTCTTTTGCTTCGAGTGCAAGTTTTTTTGAAGTGTCTTTATCCGTCAATCTTAATTCCCAAGCTGTTTGGTTAAGTTCGGCGAGTTGTCGGCACTGAACGGCTGGGTCTGAATGCACTTGTTTTTGGGCGTTGGGAGCAACGCGCGATTTTGTCGCTCGGTGTTTCATCGCTGGCAAGGCGAGTTTGTCTTGGTTTAAGAGGGTTTAAGATAGCAAACTCACCCTTTGATTTCAACTTTTAAGTTCATGCAACCACCTCTTTTGCGCTATCCCTTCTCAATTCGCTTTGACCGCAACGAACTTGCAGGGGCATTTGGCGACATTGGCACAGACTTACCGCTTCTTGTGGGCATTATTCTTGCGGCAAAGTTGGACGCCGCGAGCACGCTCATCGTTTTTGGCGGCATGCAGATTTTAACAGCCCTTTTCTACCAAATGCCGATGCCCGTTCAACCGCTTAAAGCCATGGCGGCATTGGTGATTGCACAAAAGATTGAGGGCGCGGTTCTTTTCGGCGCAGGACTTGCGATTGGCGTTGTGATGCTTGTGCTTTCGCTTTCGGGTGCGCTTGCGTGGCTTAGCAAGGCAATTCCGAAAGCCGTTGTGCGCGGCATTCAGTTTGGCTTAGGTTTGCAACTTGCCTTGCTTTCGCTCAAAGAGTATGTGCCAGCGGACGGCGCGCTCGGCTACGCGCTTGTGTCAGTTGCATTTTTGATAACGCTTTTTCTGCTTGGGAATCGGAAATATCCTGCCTCGTTAATTGTGATTCTGCTTGGCATCGGTTACGCCCTTGTGTTTCACTCTGAGGCACTGTTTGAAAGCACATCTGTTAGCATTTCGCTTCCAAAATTTTTCGTTCCGACTTGGGAGCACATCGCCACAGGCTTTGTATTGCTTGCTCTTCCGCAGATTCCACTCTCGATTGGCAATTCGCTTCTTGCCACAAAGCAAACCGCCAGCGACCTTTTCCCTGAAAAAAAACTTTCTATCCAACAAATTGGGCTCACTTACTCATTCATGAATTTGATTTCGCCGTTTTTTTCGGGCGTTCCGATTTGTCATGGCTCAGGCGGCATGGTTGGGCATTACGCTTTTGGTGGCAGAACGGGTGGCTCGGTTATCATTTACGGTCTCTTCTATCTCGTGCTTGGTCTTTTCTTCGCGTCAGGATTTGAACAAGTCGTCAAAATTTTTCCGCTTCCGATTCTCGGCGTGATTCTCTTCTTCGAGGGGATTTCGCTTATCAAACTTTTGGGCGACCTTTTAGGTGAGAAGAACAGTTTTTTCGTCGCGCTCTTGACAGGCGTTTTAGCCGTCGGCGTGCCTTACGGCTATGTGGTTGGCTTGGTGATAGGAACGCTGGTCTATCATTTCAAACAAGAAGACTAACGCTCCTCTTCTTCTTTTTCGGCGACAAGTTTCTCGAGTTCGGTGAGTTTTTTATCGAGGCGAAAGAGGTAGAGGAACACGCCCGACCAAATAATCAGCACGATGATGAGCACAACATAGATGGAGTTCTGAACGAGGAAATCAAGCATGAGATTTGTTGTTTATTGAACACAAATAACTTGTCCTTCTCAATCTCTGAGAGAGCCTGTTGAATTTTAGGAATCAGCGGTAGATGGTCTTTGAGACGATTCGTTTTGGCTTTCAATACAATGATGGCTATTTCACTTACAAGCGTGTTATCTTGCTGCGAGATTAAGTTCTGGTCGGCGGTAATAAAAACGTCAAACTTATCTTTCATCACTTGCAAGAGTTAACCATTTTTCATGCCTGCCCAGCCCATTTGCTGAACCGTTTTTATGCTGTAGGCTTGAAGTTGATTTGCAAGACGCTTATCTAAGTTTTCATCAAGCAGTATGGTCATTTTGAGCAGGGGTGAGTTCGGCTATCACTTTCTCTTTGACAATTTCCAAAAATGCAATAACCTGTTCTCGCGACACCGAAGGAAATCCTTCTAAGAAATCATCAATCGTTTCTCCGCCTTCCAAGTAGTCTAATAAAATTTGGACGGGCACTCTTGTTTGTGCGAAGACGGGCGTTCCTCCCAAAATCTCTTTGTCGACCACAATCGGGTTTTTCATACTTCTCATGCTCGAGTTAAACTTACCTTTTCTGCCAATTTCATTTGCCGAACACGAAGGCTGTGTAGCCAAAAGAAGAGCGCGATGAAGCCGAGCATGGAGCAATAAAGCACGGCACGAATGGTCGGGTCGGTGGTTGATGAAACGGCAGGGTTAATGCCCGCTTCTCCGCCTTCGGGCGAGCCGGGGTGCAAGCCGGGCACAAGACGCGGCAACACGAAGTAAAGAAAAATGAGTGCAGGAAATGAGAAGATGCTATAAACGCTCGAGAGCGTCGCACGTTTTTCTGCCGAATCTACAGCACTGCGCAAAGCGAAGTAGGCGGAATACATCAAGAAGACTAAAAAGATGGTCGTTTGTCGCGGGTCCCAGTGCCAGAACGCGCCCCAAGTTACTTTCGCCCAAATCGCGCCCGTAATCATCGCCAAGATGTTGAACAAAAATCCCAAGCCTGATGCGGCTTCGGCTTTCATGTCGCTTTCCAAGTCGCGCGTTTTGAGATACTTGACGCTGAACCAGACCGATGTAAAAAATGCAACCACAGCGGTAATCGCCATCGGCACGTGGAAGTAAATGTTCTTCGTCGTTTCAGC
>CALGMC010000076.1 GCA_937959145.1 uncultured Chlorobiales bacterium | reverse complement strand
ACCACCAACAGCGACATCACCACGCTCGGCTCACGCCTTTTTCCCGAAGGCGTAGAAGCCAAATCACGCGAACCGAAAAACCGCGCCCGCCGCGGAAAACGCCTCTTGCGCCGACAAATCGCCCGCAAAGCCATGCGCCGTGAAATGATTTTGCATGCCTTTCAACTGCTGGGCTGGCTCCCCTCTGATGAAAACGCACTCGAAAAAATTTGGCACGAAGACCCCTACGCGCTCCGCAAAAAAGGCTTAGACGAAGCCCTCTTAAAAAGCGAACTCGCTCGCGCCTTCTTTCACCTTGCCAAACGGCGCGGTTTCAAAAGCAATCGCAAAGCGCAGAGCGACGAAGACCTTCTGCTGGAAGAAGCACTCGAAACCGACACAAAAGATATTGACACAAAAGGCACTGCCGAAAAGTCAGATAACAAAAACAAAAAGGCAAAAAAGAATCCACTGCGCGACGGCGATGAAGAAAAACAAGGCTATGGCGAATTCGAACGACTCTGGAAAAGCGGAGAAGTGCGCACCATCGGTGAATACCTCGCCTCGCTCAATCCGCATGAAGTGCGCATCCGCTCGCGCTATGTGCTACGCGCTCACTACGAAGATGAGTTCGATAAACTCTGCGACGCACAGCAAGCCTTCCGCCCTGAACTCCTGCAACCCGTGCCAAAGAGCCTGCTCACCGCACTGTGCTCGCGCAAACAGCAAACCGCATGGGAAAGAAAGCAAGACCAATCGCTGCGGGCGTTCATTAAATCGTATCTCATTTTCTTTCAGCGTCCGCTGAAGTCGCAAAAACATACCGTCGGTAAGTGCTCGCTTGAACCTACTGCGCGCCGCGCCCCTGTCTCGTCGCTTGCGTTTCAAACTTATCGCATTTGGACAACGCTTGCCACCATCGAACTGCTCAGACCTGAACGCCGATTCCTGACGCTCGAAGAAAAACAGCGCGCCGCCGAAGTGCTCGAAAAAACCAAAGAAATCGAAATCGGAAAACTGCTCGAAAAAATCGGGTTGGGAGAGAATGTAACCTGTAACTATGAGTCCAATAAAAAAATCAAGGGCAATGAGACCGCTGTGCAAATGATGACCATGTTCAAAGAAACCAACGGCAAACCGACCAAAAAAGAGCAAGAAGCCATAGAAGCCAAATGGAACGCACTCTCCGAAGAAGAAAAAGAACGCCGATGGAAAATTATCTACGACGCCACCGATAACGATTGGCTCAAACAATACGGCAAAGAAAAATGGAATCTCACCGATGCAGGCGCAGAGGCGTTGGTTAAAATTCACTTCAAATCAGGATATGGCAAGCTGAGCCAGCGTGCGATGAAAAAACTCATTCCCTTCCTCAAACAAGGCTACAACTACGCCGACGCATGCGTGCAAGCCGGCTATCACCATAGCGACAAACGTCCAACCGAACTCTTAAACGAACTTCCACCTGCGCCAAACCTGCGAAACCCCATCGTGCAACAAGGCTTGTTCGAACTGCGCCGCCTTGTCAATGCGTTGATTGAAAGGTATGGCAAACCCGAAGAAATCCATATCGAATTTGCACGCGAATTGAAATTGCCGAAAGCCAAGCGCGATGAACTCACAAAGGAAAATGAAAAACGCCGAAAAGAAAATGAACACGCCGCCGAAGAAATCCGAAAACTCGGCGTCGCAAGCCCAACAGGCAACGACATTATCAAATACAAACTCTGGAAAGAATGTAACGGCGTTTGCCCTTACACTGGCAGGCAAATCTCTGCTGAAATGCTCTTCCGAAATGATACGATTGACATCGAGCACATCTTGCCTTATTCACGCACGCAAGATGATTCGTTCAATAACCTCACGCTGTGCTTTGCCGATTTTAACCGCACGAAAAAGAAAAACCTTTCGCCGTTTGAAATGAAAGACAAAGGCGAGATTAGCGAAGCCGAATATGATGTGATGATTGAGCGCGTTGAAAAATTCGGCAATCGCGCCAAACTCCGCCGATTCACGCAAAAGGAAATCGATACCGAGAAATTCATTTCGCGCCAACTCAACGACACTGCCTATCTCGCCCGCGAAGCAAGGGCGTATCTTGAAACCATCTGCTCCAAAATCATCGTCAGCAATGGACAAGCCACCGCAAAACTCCGAAAACTCTGGGGCTTAAATTCGCTCTTGCATCCGCTTGAAGCAAATCGTAACGGCATAACGCTTGCCGAACTCGAAGCAAACGCCGAAAAGAACCGCAGCGACAACCGCCACCACGCGCTCGACGCCGCCGTCATCGCCGTTACAACGCCAAGCATCGTGCATCGATTAAGCACCTACAACAAATACCAGCGCGAAGTAAAACAAGAAAAATTCCCAATGCCCTTTCCTTCATTTCGCGAACAACTCAAAGCCGAACTCGATGCAATGCTGGTTTCGCGCTACCAAAAAGACCGCGTTCAAGGACCCTTGCACGAAGACACCTTCTACGGTGCCGTGCGCGAGCGCGATGGCGCACATCGAGAAGAGGGCAACTATAAAATTTACACCATTCGTAAACCTGTCTCCTCGCTCACGGGAAGCATGATTGAACAAATCCCTGATAAAGAAATTCGCTCGGCGTTTCAAGCCTTAATTGAAAGTCTCAAAGCCAAAGGGGTTGCGTTCAAAGAAGGGTCAAAGCCTTTGCCAAAAGAATTTTACGAAGCGGCAAAAAAAATCAAAATGCCGATTAAGCGCGTGAAAATTGAGGGCAAGCCCGTCAGCGCGAAAACCTTGACGCCTCGCGACCTTCCAAACATCGAGCCGCCGTTCATTCGCGCCTTCTTTGAAAAACGCTTGCAAGATTTCCCAAACCTTGCACCAAACCAGACGCTCCCCGATGCCTTCTTCGAGGGCTTTGGCGTGCCTATTAGAAGCGTGCGCATTCATCAGAAATCGGCGGTGCGGCGCGAAATCCGAAAAGGCACATTCATTGAAACGGGCAACAACCACCACATCGAAATTTTCCGCGAACTCGGAAGCAAAAAAGGCAAAACAAAATATGTCGGGCGCGTGGTAACGCTCCTCGACGCCGCCACGCGCAAACGCGAGGGTAAGCCCGTCATCAATAAAGAGTGGGAAGGGCATGAGTTCGTCATGAGCCTCATGATTGACCAAATGGTCTTGATGAGCGAGGGCGATTTCAAGGTCGAAAACATCGATTGGAGCAAGCCCGATTACAAAACGCTCTCAAAATATCTCTATCGCGTCCAGAAAATGGGTGGAAATCAAATTTTTTTCTGCAAACATCTTGAAAGCACACTTGAAAACTCAATCTCTAAAACGCCTAACACTTTGAAATGTATCAAAGTCAAAGTGAATGTGTTAGGTGAGATTAAACCCATTTCGGAGCCGATGGTATGATAAAACGCACGCTTTTATTTACGACGCCCGCTTATCTCTCCACGCGCTTTGAGCAACTTGTGGTGAAGATGCGCGAGGCTGAAGAGGAAATTCGCATACCGATGGAAGACATTGGGGTTTTGATGCTGGAAAGCCCTGAAGTAACGCTCACCGCCGCCGCACT
>CALGMC010000075.1 GCA_937959145.1 uncultured Chlorobiales bacterium | reverse complement strand
GTCTTCACGATTCTGTTTTTTTCAGCAATGGTTTTAGGACGCGCCTGGTGCGGTTGGGCATGTCCGGGCGCAGGGTTGCAAGAAATGCTCACGCCGGTCAACGACCAACGCCTCGAACAGCCACGCGATTGGATTAAATGGGCGATTTGGATTCCTTGGATTCTGTCTATCGGATTGACGGCATTTTTTGCAGGCGGCTATAAAACCGTCGATTTCTTCTATCAAACCGAAAGCGGCATTTCAGTTACGCGCCCGATTGGCTATGTGATTTACTACTCCGTTCTCACGCTCTTTATTACGGTCGCGCTGATTTCAGGACGGCGTGGCGCGTGCCACCGCATTTGTTGGATGTCGCCGTTTATGATTCTTGGGCGAAAGGTCGGCAATACCCTTCGCGTGCCGTCGCTTCGCTTGAACGCTGACAGAAGCCGATGCGTCCAATGCCAAAGTTGCACCAAGCACTGCTCCATGAGCCTCGATGTTACCAAAATGGTGCAAGCAGGCTCTCTTGAACATTCAGAATGTATTCTGTGCGGAAAGTGCGTCGACACTTGCAAACAAGGTGCGATTGCATTTACATTTCGTTCATCTCGCTAACGTTTATCATTAGCAACGATGCAAATGCTTCTGAAAAAAATTACTTACGCCGAGTTCAGAGAAATGGATTTCCCTGACGACGACACCCATCTTTACGAACTTTTAGATGGAGAGCCTGTTCAACGATATACGCCTTCCATTCAGCATCAACGCATTGCGCGCAACGTGTTCAGAAAACTTGACCAATTTGTTTTGGAAAGAAATCTTGGTGAAGTTTTTTTCGCGCCGATTGCACTTTTGGTCGATGATTACAACGCACCACAACCCGATGTCGTCTTTATTTCAAACAAGAACGAACACGCAACGGACGACGATGTCGTGGTGCGTCCGCCTGAACTTGTCGTTGAAGTGCTCTCGCCCAGCACGATGCTCGACGACCGATACCGCAAACGCAAACTCTACGAACGCTTCGGCGTGAAAGAGTATTGGATTATTGACCCGCAAAATACGTCTATCGAGGTTTTGACCATTTCGGACGGAGCGTCAGAAGTTTTTTCTTTTGCGGCGGAAAAAGGTGCGGTGTGCTCGCGTGTGTTGAGTGGCTTTGCGATTGCTTTGAACGCGGTGTTCTAACTTGCAACTCAAATGAATCATCACATAGCGTTTCACATTTTCCCGCACACGAAAAAGCAATGGCTCGGCACAGTTGCCGCGATTTTCCTCATTGCCGCAGTTGCCAAACTTGCTATTTCCTCAATTCAACTTTTCTTCGATTTAGACGGCGACCAATTTCCGTTTTGGCAAGGCTACCTGATTTCGCTCGAATACACATCCATCATTTTGATGATGCAACTTATTTCGGGCGAATTGGCGCACCAAATTTTTCCACTCAAAAACAAGACGACCGCAGTTCTTCACATTTTCATTCAATCCATTTCGGCGGCTCTTTCATTTGTGATTGCGCGGCAGATTGAACTTGTCGTGATTAGCGATTGCGTCATTCCGTCTGGCGTTTTTACAGCGATTGTCTCCGTTTCGTTTGTGCTCTCGATTCTTGGCAATTCGATTTACTATTTGATGCTGTTTTATCGCCGAGCAAAAGCCGCCGAGCAAGCGGCATTAGAAGCCGAGTTAAAAGCCTTGCGGGCGCAAATCAATCCGCATTTTCTTTTTAACACGCTGAACTCGATTGCCGCGCTGATTCGCACGCGCCCCGACGAAGCCGAAGCCGTAACCGAAGCTCTCGCCGACCTTTTCCGATATAGCCTTCGCGCCTCAAAACAGCCGCTCGTTACGCTCGAAGATGAACTTGAATCCGTCAAACTTTATCTCTCGATTGAAAAAGCGCGTTTCCGCGAGCGATTGCATACCTCGATTGATGTTCCGCCCCATCTTTTGAACGCTTCTGTTCCGAGCCTCTTGCTTCAGCCGCTCGTTGAAAATGCGATTAAGCACGGCGCAAATCGAGTTGAAGGCGATTTTTTCATTCACCTATCCGCCACCGAAAAAGGCAATCGCATCGAGTTCATCGTTCACGATTCGGGCTATGGATTTGATTTGAGTTTAGGCGACGCCATGTTCAAAAAAGGAACAGGATTGCAGAATGTTCGCGAACGCTTATCACTTCTCTTTCCGCGCAACTCTGAACTCATCATTGAAAAACATGCGGTTGTGCTTCGCTTCCCGATTGAGCGCACACTTGTTCGCCCGCTCTCACCGTCAGTTGTTAGTCAATAGAAAATGACGCGCCAACTCTGAACGTAAGAATTTGCAATCCCGCTTCGCTTTGAAAGGGGAAGTTCGCACGCCTTGACTTTTGGTCGTAGAGCCAAAAATTGAACGCGCCTTTGAGCACAAAGCCTGCAATCGGAATCCACGAATTTGGGAAGAGGGCGTCGACGGTTTTGCGAATGAGCACGTGCGCAACTTGTTGGAGAATCAAGTTTGAAAATGATTGCAAGAAAATATAACGCGGTTGAACGAGCGTCATTTCAAAGCCCATATCCACTGCGAATTTTGTTCCGACATCGACCATCACACCGACTTCGGTGAAGGTGGCATAGCGCAGTCCGCCTGAAAATCGGTTTAAGCGTATGGCATCACCAATAAAAAGAGAATCGCTTGTCCATTGGTTTGTCGTCCATGCTTGTCCGCCGCTGATGTAGGGCGTAACGACGGCATATTTTTGAAATCGGTAGCCAATGCCATCGCGCGCCCCGAATCCAAATTGGAAATTTGAGAAGCCAATTTGCGTCAGGGTTGGGGTGAGGGTATCGATTAGTCGACCTTGCGCCGCTCGTCCAAAACTTGTGGTGAGAAAAATATGCGCGTAGTCGACTTGCGTCGCGCTGTAATCGGAATCCAGAAACCGCTTAACGCCAACCATCGCGTTGAAGGCACTGCCACGCGAAAAATTCGCGACCACCTCTTGGCTAATCGGCGCGGCGAAGCCATAGCCCAAATTCATCGTCAAAACGCGGCTCGGCGGCTGAATCAGGAACTCGTCAACTAAATTTGTGACTTCCCACTGCGCGCTCGCGGAAGGCGCAATCCAAAGCAGGAAAAACAACAGGTGGAAATGCGGGCGTTTCGTATAGGGCATTGATGATAGAGCATTTATGGAAATGAAAAAGCAACCACGACGACTTGAACTTTCGTATGGTTGCTTGATTGATTCATTCAGGATTTCATTCAGTCGATTCAGTCGGTTTCATCCATCTTTTTTCATTGTCGCAACCATTTCGGCGACCTTTGCATCGACCGCGTCGTAAGGCAGTTGGCATGTGCCTGCGCCTCTGTGACCGCCACCGCCGTATTTCGCCATGAGTGCGCCGACATCGGTTTTCGACGTGCGATTGAAAATGCTGTGCCCGACGGCAATCGCACAAAACTCGCCTTTCTTTCCGTCCATAATTCGAATCGAGATATTCGCTGTTGGGAATTGCGTGTAAATCAAAAAGCGATTTCCGACAGGTGCTTCAATGCCGCGAAAATCGGTTATGACCACATTCCCATCTTGGCGTGAATGTTTGGCTTGGACTTCTTTGAAGGCTTCTTCGTCTTTGCGATAACGCTCGACGCGCTCTTTAATGTCGGGCTGATTGAGGACTTCTTCGGGCGTTTTTTGGTTAATCCAATCCACCAACTTCATCATGAGTTCTTTATTGCTGATTTGGTAGTCGCGCGATTTTCCCAGCCCTGTTCTTGGGTCCATCAAATAAGAAAGCAAAATCCAACCTTTTGGATTGGTGACGTCGTCAGGTTCGAGATTGGCAGAGTCGGACTTGTCGACCTCAATAAGCAATTCTTGATACTTTGCTAATTTTTCGCCCTTGCCTTGAAGCACATAGTAGTCATAAACCACACGTGCGGCAGACGGCGCAACGGCAAAACGACCTTTGAACATCATGTCTTCATTACGCGAGGCTTCGCTGGCATGATGGTCAAACCACATTCCCGCGTCGGGGTGATAGGGCAAGTTCGTGATGATGTCGTTGGAGGTTACTTTCACTTTGCCGTCTTGCATATCTTTTGGGTGATGAAACTCAATCTCGTCGATTTGTTCGACTTCTTTGAGCAAAGCGGCACAGACGAGACCGTCAAAGTCGGAGCGTGTTAGGAGTCGCATACGTCATTCTCCTTGATTAGGTTGGATTTTTGGAAATTGAATCTTGCCATATTCATCACGATTTTGTGTTGCGATTCGGCAAGGTAAAAGAAGTTACGCACGGAAGTTGAGAGTTCAAACGCCGAAAGTGTATTTTCGTTTTTTGTCCGTTCCTAAACTATGAATCAAACTGAACAGTCGTCCCCGCAAAAAATAACTGCTTCGCCGTTTAATTTTTCCCGCGCCTTCTCGGCACTTGGGATTGCACGCTATCGTTGGATTTGGATAGGCTCGTTTATTTCTAACATTGGCACTTGGGTTCAGAAGGTTGCACAGCCTTGGCTCATCTTGCAACTTTCAGGGTCGGCGTTTCTTTTGGGGCTCGACGGTTTTTTGCAGGATATTCCGCTACTCTTGTTTTTGCTGATTGGCGGCGTGGTGGTCGATCGGTTTGACAAGCGCAAAATTTTAATGCTCTCGCAAGTGGTTCAACTCTCTGCCGCCCTTACGATTAGCGTTTTGATTTTACTCGGAGAGATTCGCGTTTCAATTATTTTGATCTTGTCGTTTGTTGTGGGCTGTATGCAAGCCTTTTCCACGCCTGCCTATCTTTCGTTTGTTCCCGAAATTGTTGGTCGCATGCATTTAGCCAATGCGGTCGCGCTCAACTCAATGCAGTTCAATCTCTCCCGCTTAATCGGTCCTGTGATTGGCGGCGTGCTCCTTGCGTCGCTGGGGGTTGCGTGGTGTTTTGGATTGAACGCGCTGTCGTTTGTTGCGATGTTCATCGTGCTTCTTTTCGCGCCTTCCTCTCAACCTTCCGACACGGTGTTTTCAATGGGTTCAATGGTCGCGCAAATTCGCGAAGGCTTTGAAGCCGTGTTTGCGCGTCGGGAACTTGTCGCCATTATCACGATGGTGTTTGGGATTAGTTTTTTTGGTGCGCCGCTTCTTGCGTTCATTGCCGTGCTTGCCAAAGACGCACTGAACGTCGGCGCGCAGGGGTTCAGTTTCGCGCTCTCTTCGTTTGGGCTTGGTGCGGTTTTGGGCGCGATTTTGGTTTCGCTGCTTCAGCAACATTGGATTCGCCCGAAAACCATTGTCGCAACGGCGTCTTCACTTGCGATTCTTATTTCACTTGTCGCGCTCTCGCCTTACTACGCACTTTCACTTTTCCTCTTGTTTCTTGCAGGATTGACTTTCGTTAGTAGCAACGTGATTGGCAACACGATTTTGCAAACCACCGTTGCCGACACCTTGCGCGGCAGAGCCGTGAGCATTTACGCGCTCGCGTTTCGGGGCGGCGCGCCAATCGGCAGTCTCATCACGGGCATAATGGTTGAGCATTTCGGCGTGCAAGTTGCCTTAGCCATGAATGGACTTGGGTTGCTATCGGTCGTTTTGCTTGCACGTTATCGGCTGTATCGGCGTTGAGTAGGCGTTGCGCGAAACTTGTAATCGCTACCGTTTTTCATTAGATTATTCGTAATCATTTAGAAGTAAAAGGGAGACATAACTATGCCGCGCTATACGCCCGAACAGTTGCGTATCCGCAATCGCTCAATTTGGACGAAAGTTCAAATCATACTCGCGCCCATTCAATTCGTCGTCTTCATCGTTGGGTTTATCCTCACCTACTTGCACTACATCGGCACGATTGAAAATTTCCAAATTGTTACTTACGCCATTGCCGTTAAAACGCTTTTCTTCATTGTGCTTTTCGTGACGGGGGCTTTCTTTGAGAAGGAAGTTTTCGGCATGTGGGTTTATTCGCCTGAATTTTTTTGGGAAGATGTCGGAAGCACGATTGCAATGGCGATTCAC
>CALGMC010000074.1 GCA_937959145.1 uncultured Chlorobiales bacterium | reverse complement strand
CAAACTCGGCGAAATTGCGGGTTGTGCATTCTACATGTCGCGTGAGCAATTTGAATACTGGAAACATACGCAACTGATTATTGATGTGGTGAAGGGAAGGGGCGCAAGTTTTTCGCTCGAGATTCCGCTTGGTGTGCGCTTTCTCACTAGGTCAAGGTTATTCACTGATGAAGAACTTGCGCAGTTAGAGCCAGTTCAAATCGGTGCTGAAGCCGAGTGAAGATTTCGCTTTGGACTCGATGGGTGAAAAGCATAATGCAATCGCCCTTTGATGTATCGCCACAAGAGGCGTTGCGGAAAGAGCTTGTGGTAGATGTATCGCGTTTTTGAAGGAAGCGCAATCCAGAAGTATTTGGAAAAGTGCGTCGCAAAGCTCGGCTCGAAGTAGCAATTCACCGTGCAACCCTCGCAGAAATCGTGCCGTCCTTCCATCTTGATTTCCTCTTTAAGAAACGGAGACTTTCTCAAATCATACAGGTTGTTCTCAATCGGCTGTTTTTTATAGCCAGCGTGATAGCAAGGCAAAATCATTTCGTTTGATGGCGAGATAACGACGACTTCAGAGACGGCTTTGCAGACAGGTTTGCTTTTACGATTTCCTCCATCACGCCGAAGGGCAATAAATGCCGCGTTCATATACACCAGTTTCTTCTTTGAAAAATTCAGCACGTATTCATACATCGCTTCCGTTTGTTCAGCCGTGAAGAAAGTGCCGTATTGAAAAATCGGATTAAGGATAAGCATCAAGTTGTTCGGGCGCGATAGGGTTTCATACACAACAGGAAGCTCTTCGTAGTTGCTGGCTTGAACCGTGAAAATAATGTCAGGATATTCACCAAGCGATTTTGCCACATCAATGCTTTCTAAAATTTTATCGAAACATCGCACGCCGCGCGATTGGTCATGCTTGTCTTTATAGGCAGAATCCAACGAGAAATGTAACAAGTCTATTTTTCCTGCAAGGGCTTTAGCGTATTTAGGATAAAGAAGCGTGTTCGTCGTTATGCTTGTAACGAATCCCATGCGTTTAGCAATCGTGAGAATTTCGGGAAGGTCGCGATGCAGAAGCGGTTCGCCGCCTGTGAAATCAATGAACTTTACGCCAAGCCGTTTGAGGTCATGCAAGTTTCTTTCAACATCGTCGAGTTTTACAAACGGGCTTGGCTTCTGCCAAATATCGCAAAAGCCACATTCGGCATTACATCGGTAGGTTAAGTAATAATTGCAAAGTATGGGCATGATGTTTTGAAGAAGTTTTTTCAAACTTAACCAATCTCAGAGCCTCATACAATTCTTTGAGAGGCTTTGATAAGTTCAAAGAGCGCGATGCCAACAGAGACTGCAACATTGAGCGAGTGTTTGACGCCATATTGAGGAATTTCAAGTGCAAGGTCGCACATGGCTAAAACGTCATCATCAATGCCTGAAACTTCGTTGCCAACAATCAAACAAAGCGGGAAGTGTTCTTTTGAAAGCGAATCGTATCGGAGAGCCTGTGTCGTGATTTCAAGTGCAGCAATCTTGACGCCGTTGGCTTTAAGCGAAGCGATAGCATCAAGCGGATTTTGAACATGTTCCCATGCAACCCACTCTGTAGCACCAAGTGCAGTCTTATCTATCTCCTTGCGTGGCGGTGTGGCAGTGTATCCTGTGATAATGACTTTTTCAACTCTCGCTGCGTCACACGAGCGGAAAATCGCGCCGACATTCCACATCGAGCGAATGTTTTGAAGTAGAACATAAATCGGAAATTTTTCAGCGGCGCGAAATGCTTCGGGGGAAAGGCGATTCATCTCTTCGCTGCGCAACTTTTGAGCGGTCATGGAACGCTTTGAACTTCTTCGAGGGGCAGTTGCAATGCCTCTGCAATTTGTTCATTCGTTAAGCCGAATCGGCGAAGAGCGGGAATTTCTGCCAACTGTTTTGAACGAGCAATTTCTTGCGCCATATCCTTCGCGATGTCCTTTGCCATATCCTTCGCGATGTCCTTTGCCAATTCTTTGGCAATTTCGGGCGCGATGGTATGACGGGCTATGTCATGCACGAGGCGATTGTTGGAGAAGTCAAAAATTTCTTCCATTTTAATCATCGCTTCCAACTCCTGATAAGTTAAAGGTTCGTGTTTTTCCAAAAATACGTTAACCAATAGGTTTAAGAAAAAGCGTTTTCGAGCGTAAGGTGTTTCGGGCTTATCTAAAATTTCTTTGAATGTTTTCGCGACTTCAAGGTCTGAAGCAAGGCTCGATTTCTTAACCGTTAATAGAAGCAACATCTGCCCAAGATTGCGCGTTTCCTCGTTCAGCACCTCGCTGAGGTAAATGGGCCGAATTGCACCCGATTTAACAAGTGGCTCAAACATGCCGGCCCCTGTATCAAGGTTGCGAGAGGCAAACATAACAACCATCTGTGTTTGTGGAAACTGCCGATTTTGCGCTCTGAAAATCAGCGTCTCTGAAAGAATGCGCTCATAGATAAATTCATCTACCTGAAATTGAATTTCCAAAATGACGACGGGCAAATCGGGTAAATCGGGCAACAAGACGCCGTCAATCCGATAAGATTTTTCTTTCACCTCAATCGATTGAAACGCATAATGACGCGAGAGTGCCTCGTCGTAACCCAGCAATGCTAATGCCGTTTCGGGCGACTCCTGAAAAATACTGTAAATAAGTTTATCGGTTTTCATCAAAAAAGCGTTTTGACCGAAAGGTAAAAGTTGGGAAAAATTTGAATGGTTTGATTTCCAAGCCGTTCAAGTTGATACCAGCCACTCGTTTCAAATTCAATAACTTTTGAAGGACGATATAAAATTCTCGCAGTTGGACCAATATAAAGTAAATCGGGTAGTGGCAACTCGATGATTTCAACCTCATCGGCTTTAGAACGAGTTTGAAAATTGGATTGGCTTCGCGCAAAAATTCTAATTCCGAAAGAACTTACAATCGATGCTTGTCGAGCCTCTATTTCAAACGAGAGCGAACGGTCGTTGAATCGGCTGAGCGGACGCTCCGAAAAGTCATTCCAATAAAGCTCCGCACGTTCATAAAGACGCTGTTCGTAGAGAAATTTCAGCGTAATATTTTCGTTCAAAAAGAATTGTGTAGAATCCAAAAACGAAAATTGTCGGAACGAAAAACTTCGCGTTTGCGAGCCGATTTCAAAGTCGTAAACCGTATAGTTTGCTAGCACACCGAACTCATTAACGCACTCAATTTTTTTGGGAACGCGCCAGACTGTCGTCGGTGAAAATCGCAGAATATAGTTCTTAGTATTATTTGCGCTCCGCTCGCGGGAAATAAAAACGTTATTTGTTGTTGCAAGTGAGGCAACAAGGCGCAACCCAAAATAAGCGTTGAGACGAAGGCTATCGGAAACAGTAAGCGCGTAACTAACTTCGTCGCGGTCGTCGGTGTTAGTGGTGTCGGGTGTGTCGTAGCGAAAGCCACGCATCTGTGCGGAAAAGAAAAAATAATGCAGGGTATCGCCGGCGGTGTTGAAGTGCCGCCAAATTGATGAAAAATAAATTGTAGCAACCTGAAAGGTATTGTTCCGAAATTGCTCTCGCGCAATCGCGATGGGATTCTCGGAAAAAGTGTTTATCGGACGATAACTTTCGGATTGTTGCTGAAATAAGATTCCTGAAAATATCTGAAACGACGGCACTTCAAATGTGAAACCTGCATCGCTGAATAGGCGAAGTTGCTCGATTTCATTATCATAGACAGCATTCGTTAAGTCAGAAAACTGTTGACTATTTTCACGAAGAATCACTCGTCGGCGAAGTTCTACTTTTGCTCTCGTCGTTAGGTTAGAAAAAGTTCGATACGAAAGGCTGTCAATAGTA
>CALGMC010000073.1 GCA_937959145.1 uncultured Chlorobiales bacterium | reverse complement strand
CGCAACACCGATACGCTCACGCTTTACGACCTCGCTTCGCTCACCAAGCCGCTTGCCGTTACGCTTTCATTGATGAAGTTTCACAGCGAAGGCAAACTCCGACTCGATGACTCACTCAAAAAGTTTCTCCCACAAACCGCCAACGGCGGAAAGGAGCATCTCACGCTTCGCGATTTGCTCTTGCATCAATCTGGCTTGATTGCATTTCGGCGTTATTACGACTGTTGTTCAACCGAAACGCAAGTTCTATCAAGGATTTACAGCGACACGCTCATTCGCCGCATTGGCGACACAACGATTTACAGCGACCTCAATTTCGTTCTGCTCGGCAAAGTCGTGGAAGCCATTTCAGGCAAACGATTAAATGAACACTTTGCTGAAACCTTCGCACAGCCGCTTGGCTTGAAGAACCTGATGTTCCTTCCGCCCGATTCGCTCTCATATCGCATTGCACCAACCGAAGCCGATACGCATTGGAAGTTTTCATTTCCTCGTCCCAAAGTTCACGACCCAACGGCGGCAATGCTTCGGGGCGTTTCAGGCAACGCAGGATTGTTCGGCAACGCGAGCGACATTTTGCGCCTCATGCTTCCCCTTCTGAACGGCGGCACGCTCGATTCGCTTCGCTTCTTTACATCGCAAACCATCGAGCAATTCACCATGCGCGACCCGAAGCACAAACTCCGCGCACTTGGCTGGGATATGCGCACCAACAACGAAAAGACCTCAACAGGCAAATACTTCTCCATGCAAACCTTTGGGCACACAGGCTTTACTGGCACGAGCCTTTGGATTGATAAGTCCCGAAACCTTTGCGTGATTTTCCTCACCAATCGCGTTTATCCAACTTCTTCCAATCGCCAAATCCTTTCTGTTCGGCGCGCCCTTCATGATGCAATTATTGAAGATTTAGAACAGACGAAATAACCTATCTTTGCCCGACTTAACATTTTGACCATGACAACCATTACGGACACTGCGATTCGCTACGACCGCCAAAATTTTTCTGATGAACTTTTGCTCGATCTTTATCGCGCGCTTCTTTTGCCACGTTTGATTGAAGAGAAAAGTTTGAAACTCTTGCGTCAGAACAAACTCTCGAAGTGGTTTTCAGGCATCGGTCAAGAAGCCATTGCCGTTGGCGCAACCAAAGCCTTGCGCGAAAGCGATTACATTTTTCCGTTGCATCGCAATCTCGGCGTTTTCACCTCGCGCAACCTTCCGCTTCAAAAACTCTTTTCACAGTGGGAAGGCGGAAAGCACGGCTACACCAAAGGACGCGACCGCTCGTTTCACTTCGGCGCACCTGAACATCGCATCATTGGCATGATTTCGCACTTGGGCGCAATGCTCGGTGTTGCCAATGGCGTCGCACTTGCCCATCAACTCGACAGCGAACCTGTGATTGCGCTTGCCTTTTCAGGCGAAGGCGGCACTTCCGAAGGCGACTTTCACGAGGCACTTAACCTTGCCGCCGTTTGGGATTTGCCCGTGATTTTTCTTGTCGAGAACAACGGCTACGGACTTTCCACACCGACGAGCGAACAATTCCGCTGCAAATCTATCGCCGATAAAGCCATTGGCTATGGCATAGAAGGCGTTCAAATCGACGGCAACAACATCTTGGAAGTCTATCAAACGATTTCCCAACTTGCCGCCGAAATGCGCCACAACCCAAAGCCTGTTCTCGTTGAAGCCCTCACGTTCCGAATGCGCGGACACGAAGAAGCCAGCGGCACGAAATACGTCCCGCAACACCTTTTTGATGAATGGGCGAAAAAAGACCCCGTTCAAAACTTCGAGCAATTCTTACTCGAACTCGGCTTGCTCAATGAAGAATCAATTTCAACCTTGAAAACAGCGTTCAAGCAAAAAATTGATGATGCTTGGGAAGCCGTTTTCAAAGAGCCACCGCTTGTTCCAAATCCTGACGAAGAACTTGGCGATGTCTATGCGCCAACACGCTACACACTGGTGCAACCAAATCCTAACAACAAAACTAAAAAGCGATTTATCAACGCGATTTCCGACGGCTTGCGCGAAGCCATGCGACGCGATTTCTCCATTGTGATGATGGGACAAGACATTGCTGAATATGGCGGCGTGTTCAAAATCACCGACGGGTTTATGGAAGAATTTGGCAAAGCGCGAGTTCGCAACACGCCGATATTGGAATCGGGCGCAATCGCTTGCGCACTTGGACTTTCGCTCGCCAGCAAGCGTGCGATTGTAGAAATGCAATTTGCGGACTTCGTTTCGTGCGCGTTCAGTCAAATCATCAACAACCTTGCTAAAACGCATTACCGCTGGGGGCATGGCGTTAAAGTTCTTGTTCGATTGCCAACAGGCGCAGGCGTCGGTGCAGGACCGTTTCATTCTCAAAGTTTAGAGGCAATTTTCGCCCACATTCCGGGATTGAAAATCGTTTATCCTTCATCGCCCTTTGATGCAAAAGGCTTGCTGACGACGTCGCTACTCGAAGAAAATCCTGTTCTCTTTTTTGAGCATAAGGCACTATATCGGAGCATTGAGGGCGATGTTCCCGATGGCTACTACAACGTGCCGCTTGGCGTTGCGAATGTGGTCTCAACAGGAGAACGTGCAACGATTATTACCTACGGCGCAGGCGTTCATTGGGCGTTAGAATTGGTCAATGATTTTCCAAATCAACTTGAGATTATTGACTTGCGCACGCTTCTGCCGTTTGATAAAGACACGATTTTTGATTCGGTGAAGAAGACGAGCAAATGCCTTGTCTTGCACGAAGATACGCTTACGATGGGCGTTGGCGCGGAACTTTCGGCTTGGATTGGCGAATACTGTTTTCGCTATCTTGATGCGCCCGTCATGCGTTTGGGTTCGCTCGATACGCCCGTTCCATTTTCTACTGTGCTTGAAAAAGAGTTTCTTGCGAAACGGAGATTGAAAGAAAAACTAACCGAACTTCTCAACTTTTAAGTATGTCCAAACTTCGCATTGGCATTGTGGTTTTTCCCGGCTCAAATTGCGACCACGACACACAAGCCGTCGTCGATTCGCTTCCCAACACCGAAGCCGTGATGCTCTGGCACAAAGAGCACACGCTCAAAAATGTTGATGCGGTGATTCTGCCCGGCGGATTTTCTTTCGGCGATTATTTGCGCACGGGCGCAATCGCTAAATTTTCTCCTGTCATGACCGAAGTGATAGATTTCGCCACACGTGGCAATCCTGTTCTCGGAATTTGCAACGGCTTTCAAATCCTGACTGAGTGCGGGCTTTTAGACGGCGCATTGCTTCGCAATATCAATCGTCGATTCATCTCGAAACACGTTTTTATTCGCGTTGAAAACAACGAAACGCTCTTCACCAGCCGCTACCAACCAGGCGATGTGCTCCGCATTCCGATTGCACACGGCGAAGGCAACTACTACGCCGACGGCGACACGCTCCAAAAACTTCAAGCCAATCGTCAAATCATCTTTACCTACTGCGATAAAGATGGCAACCTTACCCCTGAAGCCAATCCAAACGGTTCGCTTCTCAACATTGCAGGCATTTGCAACGCAAAGAAAAATGTGCTCGGCTTAATGCCTCACCCTGAACGCGCCAGCGAAGCCCTGCTTGGCTCAACTGACGGACGAAAACTCTTTGAATCGCTCGTAAGCAGTTTTCTCGTTCAAACGGTTTAGCATTTCTCTAATCTGAATTTCTTCGCCATGCGCGTTTTGTTCCTTTCGATTTTTCTTTTGTCAGCAACGACCCTTCACGGACAGTCGTTCAAAGCAAACCATCTGCGCGTTCCGAAATTTTATCCCGCTCAAATCACATTCGACTCGACGGCGTTTCAATCATTTCACGCTTCTTATCAAGCCTTCAAGGAGAAATATCAATTCATTTATTTGAGAGAGATTTTGGATTCCGTCGGTTGCACGATTAATCAACTTGCCTACGCGGCAAAGCCGATTGTGCTTAACTATAAACTTCACTTAAAAAATCGCGACACAACAATGGCAATGCTGGTGGCGATTCGACGCTTCATCGATGAAAACACCTTTCTCTTTCACACGCAATCGAGCCAAATCATTCTTAACTCAATCGTTGAGGAGAACGGTTACAAGAGCATTTTGTTTGAATGTTCAGATTATCGCAATGGCTATCGCGCGGGTGGCAAAACCAAAGGCATGATTGAATTCGTGCTGGGAAAAAACGGTGAACTCGCCGTGCTTGCCTCGACTTCGATTCGCAAAGCAACCTTGCCGATTGACACAGTTCAAATTTCGGCGAACCAACTTACAAAGTCCCTTCTTTATCGTCGGTTCAATGTAGATTTAGGGGAGAAATCGTTTTCGTATTTGGTCGACAGAATTGATGTCATTAAGGTCAAACGTGTGTGCGTTTATGAAGTGCGCGATTATGAAGATATTGAAAACGAGTTTGGCGAAGTGATTGCACGCCGGTTGCGCTCGTCTGATGTGCATTTAGCCTACGAAGTTGAAATTGAGATTGGCTATAAAAAACCAATTGTGCGACTTTACATTGATGGCTTCACAGGCGAAGAACTTGGAATTGAATATCCTTTTTTGGAAGACAGTTAATTGAATTGTATGAACGCGAATTTACCTGCAAAATCTGATGTCGTGATTGTCGGCGGCGGTGTTATCGGGCTTTCAATCGGCTGGCAACTTTTGCGCCGAGGGGTTGAAGTAACGCTGATTGATAAAGGCGAAGCGGGCAAAGCCGCAAGTTGGCTGGCGGCGGGAATGCTCGCGCCAAATGCCGAAGTCGGCTTCGAGGAAATGGACTTTTTGAAGTTTGGCGAAAAAAGCCTCGCGCTCTATCCGCAATTTCTTGATGAACTTCGAGACGATTCAGGCATCGATGTTCCGCTTGACCCTTGTGGCACGTTGATGATTGCGTTGGATAGAGACGACAGCGAATTTCTCAAACGCCTCCACGACTTTCGCAAATCGCTTAAACTTCCTTCTGAGTGGATTAGCGGCACAAAAGCGCGCGACCTTGAACCGATGCTTTCGCCGAAAGTTGTCTCTGGGCTTTGGCTTCCGAACGATGCCCAAATTGATAATCGCTTGCTCGTTGCGGCGTTAAGACAAGCCTTTGTGAATAAAGGTGGCACGCTCATTGAGCACTGCGACGCACATTCGGTCGATGTTTCAGCACACACATTGAGAACCAAACACGGCGCGATTCAATTTTCACGGTTGGTTTTAGCAATGGGCTGTTGGTCGCGACGCATTGATGGAATTCCCGATGAGCATCTTCCGCCTGTGCGCCCTGTGAAGGGGCAGATTCTGACGCTTCAAATGAGCAAAGACCTTGCATTATCCAAAGTCATACGCTCGCCACGGGTGTATCTTGCGCCAAAACACGATGGACGGTTGGTCGTCGGCGCAACAAGCGAAGAACGCGGTTTCGATGAAAGCATCACCGCGGGCGGCGTGATGGATTTGTTGCAAGAGGGCTACGAAGCCGTGCCTGCGATTTATGAAATGACGCTTCAAGAAGTGCGCGTCGGCTTGCGCCCTGCTTCGCGCGATAACGAGCCGATTTTGGGGCAATCGCCTCATACGCATGTTTTCTATGCCACAGGGCATTATCGCCACGGCATTTTGCTCACACCCGTAACGGCTTACGAAATGACGAACTGCATTTTAGACGGCGTTTTCTCTGACGAAGCAAAGCCGTTTACTGCGTCTCGCTTTTTTTATCACGAGCCATTTACGCCATGATGAAAATTATTATTAACGGCAAACTTACAGAACTGCCTCACGTGCTCACATTAGCAGAACTTCTTGCACAGAACGGTGTTACTGCCGAGCAGAAAGGCATTGCTGTCGCCTACAACGACGAGGTCGTGATGAAATCACAATGGAAAAAAATTACGGTTCAAGACGGAGACCAGCTTGAAATCGTCAGAGCCACACAGGGCGGATAAAGGAACCGCTAAACCAAATTTTACGATGCAACCGCTTAAAATTGGAATTACTTGTTACCCCACATATGGCGGGAGCGGCGTTGTCGCGACGGAACTTGGCAAAGCACTTTCTGAGCGCGGGCACGTTATTCACTTTATCAGTTATAGCCTGCCGTTTCGGCTTCGCACGTTTTCGGAGAATATTTTCTATCACGAAGTCGACATCAATACTTATCCACTTTTTGAATATCCGCCCTACTCGATTTCGCTTGCGTCCAAAATGGCGGAAGTGATGTGTTATGAAGAGTTGGATTTGGTGCATGTGCATTATGCAATTCCACATGCGATTAGCGCGTTTTTAGCCCGCGAAATTCAGCGCGATAGAGCGAGCCTCACGCATCAATGCAAAGAAGCCAAAATCGTTACCACACTTCACGGCACGGACATTACGCTTGTTGGTAACGACCCAAGTTTGAGCGGCGCCGTGCGTCTGGGCATCAATCAATCGGATATGGTTACAACGGTGTCAGATTATCTGCGAAAGAAAACGATTGAGGACTTTTCACCAACGTGTTCAATTCACGTCGTTAAAAATTTCGTTGACACAACCGAGTTTTCCCGTAAGGCAGATTCAGAGCGATTCCGTGCGGCGTTTGCCACGAAAGACGAGCATATTCTTATTCACCTCTCCAACTTTCGTCCGTTGAAGCGCGTCAAAGACGTGATTCGCATCTTTGAAAAAGTCCACCGCGAAATACCCTCACGACTGCTGTTGGTTGGCGACGGCGTCGAGCGAGCCGAAGCCGAACATCTTGCGCGCGACCTCAAAATTTCTGATTGCGTGCGCTTTCTTGGCAAACAAGAAGCCGTTGTTGAATTGCTCTCCATCGCTGATGTGATGTTGATGCCAAGTGAATCGGAATCGTTTGGATTGGCGGCGTTAGAGGCGATGTCGTGCGGCGTGCCTGTGGTTTGTTCAAATATCGGCGGATTACCTGAACTCGTTACACATGGATTTAACGGCTTCCTTTCCGAAGTCGGTGCGATTGAGGCAATGGCGTCGCACGTGTTACATATTCTTGATTCGCGAGTGCGTTGGGAAACCTTTTCGCAGAACGCGCGTCAAACTGCTCTTCAATTTGATACAGAACAGATTGTTCCAATCTATGAGCATCTCTACCACGACGTTCTTGCTTCTTAACATTGGTTTGAATTGGCTATCTTCAAACGAAAATTGTCGCGCACATTTTTATTGCGCACATTTATGATCAATCTTCGTCGCCAAACCAATTAGACTTGAATACCTTTTAATTGAACGCTTTTTATGGATACGAAGCAACGCATTTCCGACCTTGAAACGATTTTAAGCGAGTATATCACGCAAAACACGCTGGCTCAACGCCGCTTCGAAGCTGAATCCAAACAATTCAGAGAGGAAATGCTTGCGTTCAGAGAGGCAATCCAACGCGACACGCAGGCTCTCAAAGACGAAATGCGCGCCTTCAAAGATGAAATGCAAGACTTCAAAGATGAAATGCAAGACTTCAAAGATGAAATGCGTGCCTTCAAAGACGAAATGAATGCGTTCAAAGACCGTGTTGAACTCAACATCAAAGAAAACAACAAGCAGTGGGGCGCGCTTGCCAATAAACTCGGAACGATTGTTGAGGACCTTATATTTCCCGCTTCTCGCCCTGTGATTGAATCTGTTTTTGGCGTTACGCTTCAACACCTGAGCATGCGCGTGGTTCGCCGAAAAGAGAATTTGCGAGAAGAATTTGATGTTGTTGCCTATTCGGAGAAGCAAATCTTTTTGATTGAAGTCAAATCGTCGCCGCGTTTTGACTATTTGAGCGACTTCGTCGATAGAAAAATCAACATCTTTCGTCAGTTATTTCCCGAGTATGCGTCGCTAACCTTGGTGCCAATTTTTGCCTCGATTTCTGTTCCAGACGATTTCGTGCAAGCCGCCACAAACCGTCGTGTCTTTGTTATGGCTTATCGTGAGTGGGAGTATATGGATATTCTCAACGCAAAGGAACTTTTGTCGCAATTCTAATTCCAGCAAGTTTTCTTATGGATAAGATGTTTTCGCCCTGGCGTTCAAAATATATCGCATCGTTCAAAGAGCCTGCGCCTAAAAATGAAAAAGGCTCAATCTTCGCCGACCTTCCGCCCGAGGAAGATGAAGAGCGGCTCGTGGTTTATCGTGGCAAAAAGTGTTTCGTGATTATGAACCTTTATCCCTACAATGCCGGTCACTTGATGGTGATTCCATATCAAGTTACGCCGAATCTTTCCGACCTTGACGACGAAACCAAACTTGAAGCCATGAATCTTATCGACCTCTCCATGCGCGCACTGAAAATGGTTTGCAATCCACACGGGTTCAACATCGGCGCAAACATTGGTGCCGCCGCTGGCGGAAGCGTCGACTCGCACTTGCACTTCCATATTGTTCCGCGCTGGAACGGCGACACGAACTTCATGCCGCTTATTGCTGAAACAAAAGTTATCAGCAACGATATGCAAGAACTTTATCACAACCTCAAACGCGCATTTGCAGAACTCACTTAAATCATCATCAAATCAATTCTTCCCGTTAATCAACTTCGCTTTTCTCTCACTTAATCGTTTCAATCAATTTTCATTGTATTCATAAGGTAGTTGAGCTTGCCATTTTCTAACTTTGCAGGATTAAGTTTTTCAATCCTAATTCCGAAGTTCTATGCGCTCTACTCAAAAGCCACTGCTGTTTGCTCTGTTTTTCTCTTTTGCCACTCCTATTTTCGCCCAAGTTGATTTTCGTGAAGAAACGATTTACTTCCTGCTCACCGCCCGCTTCAACGATGGCGACTCAACCAACAATCGCCCGACCGAATGGTGCTCCTACCCACGACCGCAAATTACCGACCCGCGCGACGTTACTTGGCGCGGCGACTTCAAAGGCTTGATTCAGAAATTGGATTACATCAAAGATTTAGGCTTCACCGCCATTTGGATTACGCCCATTGTTCAAAACCGCAGTCCGCTCGACTATCACGGCTATCATGCGTGGGACTTTAACAGAGTCGACCCGCGCTTGGAATCGCCGGGCTACACCTTCCAAACCTTGATTGACTCGGCGCACGCCAAAGGCATTAAAGTGATTTTAGATGTGGTGCTCAACCACGCAGGACGCTTCGGAATTAAGCATCGCGCCGAAATCAAATACAACACCGACCCGACCAAACCTTGGGGGCAAGACCGTTTCGGCAATCCGCTTCAGCCCAACCCGAATTGGCAATACGACGGCATGACAGCAAACCCCGACGACAACAAAATTTGGTCGCGTGCCAACCTCGCCCCGATGCCACCGCCGTTCAATCAAAACCTTGCCGCATTTAATTTTCCGAGCAAAGAAAATTACGTCGATACCAGCGACCCGAATTGGTATCACCATTCCGGCAACGGCTTTGCACAAGGCTACGACGATACGGTCAATCTCTACTATCGCGCGCTTGCAGGCGACACCCCCGACCTCAACACCGAAAGCGACACGGTGCGGCAGTATCTCGTCAATGCTTACAATCGCTTCATCGACATGGGCATTGATGCCATGCGCCTCGACGCCGTCAAACACATGAGCAAAGGCAGTGTGATTTACTTCATTGACCAATTCAAAGCCCGCAATCCGAATTTGTTCATTTTCGGCGAAGTCGCGCAGAAGCGACACGAGTTGCATCAAGTTCAAGAAATCAATCCGCATTGGTATACTTGGCGTGGCGCGGTTGGAGCCTCGCCGCCGTCGGGCATGTCGGTCATTGATTTTTATGCAATGGCAACCTTCCATCTTTTTGAACGTGGTGAATCCATTTCAGGCGTAACTGCGGCGGCACGCTACGACCACCTTTACGCCAATCCTTCTGAACTCATAACCTTCTTAGACAATCACGACTTCGGACCGAACAACGATTGGAATCGACGATTCGGAAACACGCCGCAAAACCTTGCCGCTTGTATGAACTTTATGTTCACTTGGCGCGGCATTCCTTCGGTGTATTACGGAACGGAAATGCAGTTCAAACGCGGGGCATACACCGACATTCACAGCGCGAGCGATATTGAACGCTCGATTGATAACACAGGGCGCGCCTACTACGGCGATGTCATGCATCAAGCACCGTCTCACCCTGTTTATCAGCACATTAAAAAATTGAATGCGATTCGTCGTGCCGTGCCTGCTTTGCAAAAAGGCTCATGGCAATGGGGCGGAAATGCTGGTCCAAACGGCGTGGGCTACATTCGCCGCTTTGGCACAAGCGAAGCCGTTGTTGGTCTGGCGAAAGATGGCAACGCAACCTTCAACTTTACAGGCGTAACGAATGGCATTTATCGCGATGCCGTAACAGGCGCAGAAGTTACCGTAACCAACGGCACATTGTCGTTCACAGTCGCGCCAAGTTCGGCGGGTATTTACGTCTTGAACGGACCGGGTCTTATCGGCGCGCTGGGGGCAGGGTATTTTCAGACTTCTGCCAATCCGGGAAGCGGCACGGGTGGCGGCGCAAGCATTGTTACCTTTAACCCCAATCCTGCACAAGCAGGTGCTCCGCTGACCGTTACGTATCAAGGCTTTTTGAGTTCTCAACCACAAGTCAACCTCTACTGGGGCATTGATAATTGGCAGAACATCACCACCACGCCAATGGTGCGACTGAACGACTCGACTTGGCGCGTTACCGTTACCGTTCCTTCCAATGCACAACAACGCTTCGTTTGCGTTTTCAATAACGGTCAAGGACTTTGGGATAATAATAACAGTGCCGACTATCAAGTGAGCGTAACGGGCGGCACGGGTGGCGGGAACAGCATCACCACTTATTTCAAACCGCCAACAAGTTGGAGCGGCACGCCGCGCCTCTATTTCTACGAAACCTCTCCCAGCGTTCCTGAACCCACGTGGGACACATCGCCAACCATGACCGCTCACGGAAGCGGTTGGTTCAGGCACACAATTTCGGGGGTCAATAGCGTGCGCGTCATTTTCCGCGATAACGGCTCAAATCAAATTCCTGCCGCAATGCAACCCGGCTTTTTGAGAACACGCGACGGATGGTTCGACGGCACAACGCAAACTTGGTCAGATAGTTCTCCGCTCTCTGTTGATGAGCCTTCAAAACCAAAATCGTTTTCGCTCTCGCAGAACTATCCAAATCCGTTCAATCCAACAACTGTTGTTACTTACACCTTGCCATCGACAAGTGCCGTTACACTTACGCTTTTTGATGTGCTTGGCAGAACAGTCGCAACGCTTGTCGATGCGAAGCAATCCGCAGGCACACATCACTACACCTTGAACACTTCACTTTACAACTTATCGAGCGGCGTTTACTTCTATCGCTTGCAAGCCAGCGGCGCGAATGGACAATCATTTGTTGAAACCAAAAAGATGTTGCTGACAAAGTAGTCGTGCTAAAAATGTAATTTAGGGCGGCGCAATCCGCCCTTTATTTTTTGTGAAAGGGCTTGCAATTCCCGTTAAAGCGTTGCACTTTTGTAGTGTTTTGAATTTAACCAGTAGTACTATGGGTCATGCCGTTCTTCTCCTCTCCTCCATGCTGATTGTAGGCGTCGCCCTCATTTTTCTTTATCGCGCCTTCAAGACCAAGCATTTTGAATCCCTTCAAAAAGATGCTTTTATTCCGTTTGATGATGACGAACCTGTTGGTCAGCCAACCGACCAACTTTTTAAGGATTCCCAAAAATAAAACTTGACTTTGAGTATGAACCCTTCAAACACCACATCTGTGCAAGCTGCCGCAGTTACTCATAGCGACGATTCACTCGAGCTCGATGCGAAGTTAGACAAGCGTTCTTCGTTTATCGTTGTTGCCTTTATTCTTTCTGGCTCGGCGTGGCTTTTGCTTGGCTCGATTTTAGGCACGATTGCCTCGTTCAAACTGCACATTCCCGATTGGCTCGGCGAAAGCGCGTGGCTTTCATTCGGACGTGTTCGTCCACTTCATCTCAACTGGATGGCTTACGGGTGGGCGTCGCAAGTCGGCGTGGGCGTTTCGCTATGGATTTTATCCCGTGTCTTGAAAACAACCATTCCTGTGCGTCCTTGGATTTTCGTTGGGTTGCTTGTTTGGAATATCTGTTTGCTAATTGGCGGAATTGAAATTTTGATGGGGCACTCGCGTGGCTTGGAGTGGCTCGAACTTCCGATTTACACGATTGTGCCGATTGTGCTTGTTATTCTGCTTGCGGGCGAAGCGGCATTAGCGATGCTTCACACACGAAAAACGCCTCACCTTTACATTTCCGCGTGGTATCTGATTGCGGCGTTCATTTGCTTTCCACTTCTCGGCATCGTTTCAAGTTTGCCGATTTTTGACGGCACGGTTCAGGCAGGAATGAACTGGTGGTATGCACACAACGCGCTCGGCTTGTGGTTCACCCCGATGGGCTTAGCAATGGCATATTACTTGATTCCAAAGGTAACTGGTCGTCCGATTTACAGTTACCCGCTTTCGGTGTTAGGCTTTTGGAGTTTGCTTCTCTTCTACAACTGGAACGGATTTCACCATTTGATTGGCGGACCCGTGCCGACTTGGTTCGTTACGATTTCCATCGCCGCCAGCGTGATGATGATTATCCCCGTCGTAACCGTTGCCGTCAATCAACACATGACGATTATCGGTTCGTTTGAAGCCGTGAAGTATTCGCCGACACTTCGTTTTGTCGTCTTCGCCGCAATGAGTTACACATTTGTTTCAATTCAAGGCAGTTTGCAAGCAGTTCGCTCGTTCAACGAGGTCATTCACTTTACGCATTACGTGATTGCACACGCGCATGCGGGCGTTTATTCGTTTTTCACTATGATGCTCTTTGGAGCAGTTTATTACATCATGCCGCGCATTACGAACTGGGAATGGCATTCGCCGAAACTCATTAAGCTTCATTTTT
>CALGMC010000072.1 GCA_937959145.1 uncultured Chlorobiales bacterium | reverse complement strand
GTAAGTTTGAAGTGCTATTTCTCAAACTAAATTCTATCCAACCATGAAAAACTTACTTGCTTTCGTATCGCTCCTTATTATCGTTACGCTCGTTAGCGCAGGGTGTGGCGATAAAGGTCAATCGCCTATCGATCCAATTATAGCGCAAGACGACGAGCGCGCTCAGTTCTCAAACGGCATTCTGCGCATGATTGAATCAGAAGTCGACCTTTCGGAATCGCAAAAAATTGCGTTCAAAAAACTCACCGACGAACTTGCGTCAGAAATGGCGGCAAAACATCGCACACGCAAAGCTGAACTAACGGCTTTCGCTAACGCTTTCAAGCAAAGCACGCTTTCCGATGCCGACCTCGAGAAGATGATGCCGCATTTTTTCCCCAAAGAACAGCACGCTTCAATGCAAGCCAAACTCGTTCAAGCCCATCAAATTCTGACAAGCGAACAACGCGCCAAAATCGCCGATAAACTCGAAGCACGCTACAATCGCAAGTCGGCAAAACAGGAAAAGCGAAAAGACATGCGCGGCGTTATGGGCGGCGACTTTATGCTCAAAAAACTGACGCGCGAGCTTGCCTTGACTGAGGCGCAACAAACTGCGATGAAGCAAATCATCGAAACCTTTCAATCCAAAGTCAATGTTAACCCTGAACCTGCACGGCACGCTCAAATGCAAGCCTTCATTCGCGAGTTCAGAAAAGATAAGATGGACGAAAGCGTCCTCAATCAAGGTGCGGCGCAACTCGATGCCAAACAAGCCGAAGTGCGCTTAGCGATGAAAGATGCGGCTCGCTCCGCTCATGCGTTGCTCACGCCTGCACAGCGCGAAAAAGCCTCTGAAAAACTGCTTCAAATGGCGGAGCGTCAAGCCAAATTTGGCGGCAACCCCTACGGGCGAAAAAAGCATTGGGGAAAACATCAAGAGTAATTCATTTCATCAAGTTTAAGCCAAACGAGAGCACCACTTGCAGGTGTCTCTCGTTTTGTATTTTTCAGGAAAACGCAACCCGTGATATGAAAGAAATTCTGCTCATCGACGACGACCTTTCGCTGGCGAAACTTTTAAGCACCTACTTTCAGAAATTTGAGTTCCATCTTACCCATGCCTCAACCCCAAGCGCGGCAATGAAATTGCTTTCTGAACAATCCTTCGACGCCATTGTGCTCGATGTGATGCTTCCCGAAAAAGACGGCTTCAAAGTTGCGCAAGAGATTCGCCAAACTTATCAAACGCCAATTATCATGCTCACTGCACGCGGCGACGTGCATGACCGCATTATCGGCTTGGAAATGGGCGCGGACGATTACCTTCCCAAACCCTTTGAACCACGCGAACTTGTCGCCCGTCTGCAAAGCCTGATGCGACGCACTGCCTCAACAAGCCCACATTCCCTCTACAAAAGCGGCGCACTGGTGCTCGACGAAAAAACATTTTCCGCTACGCTTTTCGACCAGCCCCTTGATTTGACTTCAACCGAATTTGAACTTCTGCTCTTGCTTGTCAAAAACGAAGGCAAAACGCTTTCCCGCGAGTTCATTATGCAACACACCAAAGGCATTCATTGGGAATCTTACGACCGCACCATCGACGTGATGATTAGCAAACTGCGCTCAAAACTGCACGACGACGCCAAAAATCCGAAATACCTGAAAACCGTTTGGGGACGTGGCTATGTGTTTGTCGGCTACGACGAGCATGGCGTTTAACCTACATCGGCAAGTCCGAATCGCTCGTGATAATGATTGAGGTAATACTCGCGCACGACTTGATGTTCAGGCTTGCGCAACTGTGGGTCGCTTTTAACGAGATTAAACGCCGCTTCTTTTGCGGATTGAAGCACCTCGACATCTTCGCTGGGATTGGCGATTTTCAGGTCGGAAATGTTTCCGGATTGTTCTGTTCCGAGAATGTTCCCCGCACCGCGTAGCCTTGCGTCAACTTCGGAAATGTAAAAGCCGTCATTCGATTGCTCCATCGCTTGCAGTCGCTCTTTGGCATCGGGCGAAAGCCGTCCGCTATACACAAGGTAGCAATAGGATTGCTCGCTTCCTCTGCCAACGCGCCCACGCAGTTGGTGCAGCTGCGCTAATCCGAATCGCTCGGCGTGTTCAATCATGATGATGGTGGCGTTTGGCACATCGACGCCGACCTCAATAACCGTTGTGCCTACCAAGACGCGCGACTTTCCTGTGCGAAACATCTCCATCTCTTCTTCTTTTTCGTAAGGCAACATCTTGCCGTGAATCAATCCGACACGACATTCATCAAAAACATTGTTTTTCAAATTTTCATAACTCTCTACGGCGGCGGCTAAATCAACTTTTTCCGATTCCTCCACGAGTGGATAAACGATATAGGCTTGTCGTCCTTTGCGAATTTCTTCTTTAATTTTTTCAAGGACTTCTTCGCGCTCCGATTCATGGCGCAGGTAGGTGATAATCGGCTTGCGGTTTTTCGGCATTTCGTCAATGATGGAAACATCAAGGTCGCCGTATTGCGTCATCGTAAGCGTGCGCGGAATGGGCGTTGCAGTCATCAAAAGAATATGCGGATTTGTGGCTTTATCCTGTAAGGCTTTGCGCTGCATAACGCCAAAGCGATGCTGTTCATCAATGACGGCAAGCCCAAGATTCTTGAACTCGACCTTATCCTCAATGAGCGCATGTGTTCCGACTACAATTTGCGTTTCGCCTGAGGCAATTGCAGAGAGAATTTCTTCGCGAAGTTTTTTGCGCTGTTGACCAACAAGTAGCGCGATTTTGACATTCAGCGGTTCGAGAAATTTTTTGAGCGTGAGGTAGTGCTGTGTGGCGAGAATTTCCGTCGGTGCCATAAAGGCACATTGCGCGTGATTATCGAGCGCAATCATCATTGAAAAAATCGCGACAAGCGTTTTGCCGCTTCCCACATCGCCCTGCACTAAGCGGTTCATTTGCGAGCCTGATTTCATATCGGCGCGAATTTCTTTAATGACGCGCTTTTGTGCGTTGGTCATTTCGTAAGGGAGCATTTGATAAAGCCTGTGCGTGTAGTCGCCTACTTTTTCAAACGATGTGGCTTTCACATGCATGGCGGTTTGCTGTTTGCGAAGCGCGAAAAGCAGTTGCATGTAGAAGAGTTCCGTCCATTTCAAGCGATAGCGCGCTTGCGCAAGCGTTTCTTTTGACGATGGAAAATGTATTTCGCGATAGGCATCGGCAAGCGACATTAAGTTTTCTTGTTCGAGAATTGCAGGCGGTAGATTTTCAGTGATAAATGGCGTTACCTGCTCAACGAGCGAGCGCATGATTTTGCGAACGGTGCGCGTATTTAAGCCGCTTCGCTTCATGGCGTCGCTGGTCGGATAAAGCGCGATGATTTTACCTGTGTTGAAGAGTTGGAAGTCGTTGGGCTGTTGGTCGCTGTCGCCATCTTCTTGTTTGCTTTCGGTGAGTTTATCGATATCGGGGTGAGTAAGTTGTGGGCGTCCGTTGAACATGCCGACTTTGCCAAACGCCGCCAAAGCGTCGCCTTCTTTGATGATTTTTGAGATATACGGCGCGCCTTGAAACCAAATCAAATCAATTCGTCCTGTTTTATCCCACAGTTGCGCGGTGAAGCGTTGGCTTTTCCAATCTTTCCCGAAAAATTGGACATGGCGCACTTCGCCGACGACGGTTGCCATGTCGCCTTCGCGAAGCGAGGCAATGCTTTTAATGGCAGTTTTATCGAGGTATCGGCGCGGAAAAAGCGTGAGCAACTCTTCAAAGGTGCGAATATTTTGCTTGTAGAAGAGTTCGGCGCGTTTCGGTCCAACGCCTTTGAGATACATCAAGTCTTTTTTGAGCAAATCGGTCATGGCTTGCAATGAGCGTTTTCAAAAATGGTGTTACAAAGCGCACCAGACACACGTAAGCGTGCAAATTTTGCTAACTTTGTGTGTCTTAATTTTACTTGACTTTAACCTTTGTTCTAACCTTGATTGCAACAAACACAGATAAGTTTATTATCGTCGGCGATAGAGTTTTGATTAAGCCGAAGTCGCCAGAGCAACAAACAAAATCGGGGCTGTATCTGCCGCCGTCTGTTCAAGAAAAAGAGAAAATTCAAAGCGGCTATGTCGTTAAAACCGGACCGGGCTATGCGGTTGCACCGCCCGCCGACGCCGACGAGCCTTGGAAAGAGCCGACCAACTTGCCGAAATACATTCCGCTTCAAGCGCAAGTTGGCGACCTTGCAATTTATATTCATAACTTCGCGCACGAAATTGAATTTGATGACGAGAAATACATGATTGTGCCACATTCCGCCATCTTGATGCTCATTCGCGAAAACGATTTAATCTAACGCACTTACGCTGACAGGTTTTAATTTCATCAACTATTCACCGATTCATTCCAATGAAAAACTCACTCATTCTCACGCTCATTGCGACATTCGCTCTTATCGGCTGCGGCGAAAAGAAGCCGTCTTACGAAGATTTCTTGCGCGCTCAAAAGCAAGTCAATGAAAAGCAACAAGAAATCTTGAAGCAATCCGAAGAACTGTCCAAAATCATCAAGGAAGTCAATGCGAAGTATCCCGACGAACAAATCAAATTAGATTCCTCGCTCGGACTTTCGCCCGAACAAGAAAAGAAACTTTCGGAAATCATTCAGAAAGAATCGGACATTGGCATGAAAACCATGCTCCAAAAACTTATCGACTCCGATAAGAAAATCGAAGAATTGAATCAACAAATTAAATCCATTGAAGAAAAACTGCCGAAGCCTTATGTCGTCAAGAAGGGCGATGCAACGCGCAAGGTAGCGATGGATTACCTTGTTGATATTCAGAAATTAAGCAAAGAAGAAGCCAAGAAACTCGTCGACCAAACCGGAACTTTTGATGAAATCGTCCCCGGAAATTACATCTACCTCTATTACAACGATGGCGTTTTCGGTGCCTTTGTTACACAAGGCACAGCGAAGTATAGCCCGCAAGTCTACAAACGCGCTATGCGCGAGAAGCGCGAAAACGAAGCCTACGAGCGCGGCTTGCAAGAAGGGCAGAGCGCGACATTTGAAAACAACCGTGCTGGCGATAAATAAGCTTAACGAAGAACAGACTAAGAATTGTCGACCATGTTTGCTATTTCCTTTGAACACGATACGCTTCACTATCTCGACCAGCGTTTTTTGCCGCTTAAAGAGGTTATCGTTGCAACACGCGATTACAGGCGAGCAGTTGAAGCAATTAAAACGCTTGCGATTCGCGGTGCGCCGCTCATTGGCATTGCGGCGGGCTACGCTGTTGTTTTAGCCGCGCGTCAGTTCAAAGGCAAGAAGAAAAAATTCTCGGCGTTTCTTTCAAAAGCCATTGGCGAAATTGAGGCGTCGCGTCCAACGGCGGTCAATTTGTTTTTTGCGACTTCGCGCTTAAAGCACGTCGTTGAACGCAACCTCGCCTCGTGCGATATTTCCGAACTTCTTTTCAAACTTGAACAAGAAGCACGCGCCATTCACAACGAAGAAATTGAAAACTGTGAGCAGATTGCACAGCACGGCGTTAAGGTGCTCAAACAAGAGTTTTCACACGTGCTCTTGTATCAACGCCTTACCGTGCTAACGCACTGCAACACGGGCGCATTGGCAACGGGCGGAATTGGCACAGCCTTCGGCGTCATTAAACGCGCTTACGAAGCAGGATTGATTGAAAAAGTTTATGCCGCCGAAACGCGCCCACTTCTGCAAGGCTTGCGCCTGACCGCATTTGAATTGGAAAAAGAGCAAATCCCTTTTGAGGTCATCTCCGATTCATCGGCGGCGTTTTTGATGCAAAAGTCGCTCATTGATTTTGTCATCACTGGTGCGGATAGAATCGCCGCAAATGGCGACACCGCAAACAAAATCGGCACGTATTCGCATGCTGTTTCCGCCGCCGTTCATCAGCGTAAGTTCTACATCGCCGCGCCTGTTTCAACCATTGATTTCAGCATTTCCGATGGCTCAAAAATTCCGATTGAACGCCGCTCGTCGCTTGAACTGACGCGCATTTACGGACGCAACGTTGCAAAAGAATCGCTTCCTGTTTTGAACTTCGCCTTCGATGTTACACCGAACCAGTTTATTTCAGCCATTATCACCGATAAGGGCGTTTTGAAGCCCAATTTCACCGACGCCATCGCCGACCTCGCACCTGAACAAATCAAACCTTATCATGATGCTTAAAGAACTTGTTGATGTGGGACATAACGCAAGCCTTGCTCATCAGCGCGTCATTGCTAACTTGATTTTCCACCTGCGCCTCATGCTGAGAAACGGCGACACAACCCTTGACGCCCTGCCCGAAACCGATTTAGACACGGGCAACCCTCAAAGTGTTTGTCCCGACATCGTCTTGCTTGACAATGACGCTTTTACGTTTCCTGTCATCATTGAGGTTACAACGAACTATGGCTTCCGAAACGACTGCGAGAAAGTGAGCCGATTGGTGCGTGAAACAAAGTTCGGCATTGAAGAAGCCTTCGTTTATAATTTCCAAGCCAACAAATGGTTTCGTTACTCAATAAACAGCGGTGCGTCAGAGTCGTCGTTTTCGCAACGCTTGAACATCGACCTATCAACTTTCATTCAATCATAATCAACCGCGATGCAACCTTATTCGGGACGATACATTTATGCGATTGTAGAAACTTGGAAATCGGACACTCGCCCCAAATCGCTTGGAAATACTGGCATCGGCGGGCGTGGCGATGAAGTGTATTTGATTCAACACAGAGATATTGGCGCGTTTGTTAGTGCTTCGCCGATTGCTCCGTATCAAATTTCGCGCGAGAACGCCATGACGCACGAGCGCACGATTGAAGCTGTTATGAAAGACTACACCATTTTGCCCATGCAGTTTTCCATGATTGCCGAAAGTGAATCAAGCGTTGTCGCCTTGCTCGAGAAAAGTTACGACCTCTTCAAAGCACAACTCCAACGTCTCGAAGGCAAAAAAGAACTTGGCTTGAAAGGCATGTTCCCCGAAACGATTTTTCAAGAACTGCTTTCTAAAAACGAAGCAATTCAAAAACGCAAAGAAGAACTCGCACGACGCGCCAATCCTTCACAAACTGATTTGATTGAAATCGGAAAGATGGTCGAAGCCGCGCTGAACGCTGAAAAAGCACGCTATCGCGAAGAAATTTTAGCCGTGCTTCGCCCCATTGCCGAAGAAACGAAAGTCAATCCCACAACTACCGACAGAATGTTTCTCAACGCGGCATTTCTCGTTACCGATGAACAAGAATCTGAAATGGATAAGAAAGTGAACGAGATTGCTGAACACTACGAAGGCAAGTTCAAATTGAAATACGTCGGAAACTTGCCGCCGTATAACTTTCTGCGTTTAGTCATTACGCTTGATAACGCAACTGAAACTGCCTAATCAAAACCGCCGATGTTTATCCTTGACGACATTCTGCTTGCGCCGCTCAACATGGTTATCGGCATTGCCAAAGCCATTGACGAGCAAGTTCAAAAAGAAACCACTGATGTCAAGCGCATCAAAGAAAAACTGATGGAGTTGCAATTCAAGTTTGAGTTCGATGAAATTTCTGAAGAGGAATACAACGCACGCGAAAAAGAACTTTTAGAACAACTTCAACAAGCGCAAGGAACAGAGTCGGAATGAAAGAGGTCAGGGCTTTTGCGCCAGCAACGGTCGCGAATGTCGCCGCAGGGTTTGATGTTTTAGGCTTTGCGCTTGACGCGCCGGGCGACGAACTCACGGCAAAATTTTCCGACCAACATGGCGTTAGAATTTCGCGCATCACAGGCGACGATGGACGCTTGCCTCTCGATTCACGCAAAAACACGGCGGGCGTTGCCGTTCACGCCTTGCTTCATCACATCGGCGAAACGCGCGGCATTGAACTTCTGCTCGATAAAAAAATGCCACTGGGTTCTGGCTTGGGTTCAAGTGCCGCCAGTGCAGTTGTTGCAGTTGTCGCAGTCAACGCCTTGCTTGGCGAGCCACTCTCCAAACACGACCTCTTGCCATTTGCCTTAGAAGGTGAACGCATTGCTTGTGGCTCGGCTCATGCCGATAACGCCGCCCCTTCACTCTTGGGTGGCTTTGTCTTGATTCGCTCCTACACACCGCTCGACATTGTGCCGCTTCCGACGCCTGAAAAACTTCACGCCACCGTCGTTCATCCGCATATTGAAATTCAAACCAAAGACGCACGCGGCATCTTGAAGCAACAAATCAGTTTAAGCAACGCTATCACACAATGGGGCAACACGGCAGGATTAGTTGCAGGGATTTTAATGTCGGACTACGGCTTAATTTCGCGCTCGCTTCAAGATGTGATTGTCGAGCCGATT
>CALGMC010000071.1 GCA_937959145.1 uncultured Chlorobiales bacterium | reverse complement strand
CCTCACTTCATCGAGCGCGGAAGCCAATGCAAGACGACGCGATGCTTTTCGCCGAAATACTTCTTCGCCACACGCCGAACATCGTCAAGCGAAACGGCTTCAACCCGCTCAAACTCGCGATTGAGTTCATCGGCGTTCTTGAAAAACGTGTGGAAATAGGCGAGCGAATCGGCAATTCCGAAGTTGTTTGAAAAGCGTCGAGTCAGGTTCATTTCCGCCGTGTTCTTGGCTTTCTCCAATTCATATTCCGTAACGTCGCCTTCAATGATTTTTTGTAATTCGTCATCAACTTGTTTTTCAAGTTCCGCAAGTGGCGTTGTCTGTGGCGCGACTAAACTGAAGTGAAATAGTCCGTCATGCTCATTGGCGGAGGCGTGCGTTGAGACGGATTGCGCCAACCGACGTTCGTGGACGAGGCTGCGGTAGAGGCGTGAGCTCCGTCCGTCGCTCAAAATCGTGCTGATTACATCGAGCACATCGGCATCATTTGACACGGCGTTGCAAATGCGATAGGCAATGAAAATCGCAGGCAGTTCAATGTTGTCGTGGAAGGTCTCGCGGATTTCTTCGGTGAGCGGCGAGTCTTCGTTTTTTGGTCTGGGCACTTCGCCGTTGCGGGGAATGTTGGCAAAGTATGTTTCAATTTTTTCGCGCGCTTCTTTTGTCGCCACGTCGCCCGAAATGACCAGCGTGGCGTTATTCGGCGCGTAAAACGTCTTGAAAAAGCGTTGTGCATCGGCAACCGATGCCGCTTGCAAGTGTTGGATTGAACCAATCGGAATCCATCGATACGGGTGAGTTTTATAGGCGCGCTTGTGCAGTTCTTCGGACACTCTGCCGTAAGGCGCATTGTCATAGCGTTGCCGCCGCTCTTCTATCACCACGCTTCGTTGATTCTCAAAATTTTCTTCATTGACATTCAGGCTCATCATGCGGTCAGATTCAAGCCACAGAGCAAGCTCGAGTTGATTTGCGGGAAGGGTTTCGTAGTAATTCGTGCGGTCAAAGTTGGTTGAGCCGTTGAGCGTGCCGCCTGCCTCTTGCACATAACTGAAATGCTCGGTTTTGCCAACGTGCTTTGAACCTTGAAACATCAAATGCTCAAAGAGATGGGCAAATCCTGTGCGCGTTTCCTCTTCGTTTTTCGAGCCGACATGATACCACACATCTACGGTTACAATCGGCGCGGCATGGTTTTCATGAACGATGCAGTGCAGTCCATTCTCTAAATCAAACTCGGTAAATTCAATCGGTTTCATTTGCAATGATTGTGAATTGTGAATCGGAAACTTACGCTTTCACAATGAATTTTCTTGCAGTCATTCTTGCTCGTGTTACAATCTCACTTCTACAATCTCACTTCAATTCCGTGATGCGCAAGATAGCGTTTGGCTTCGATGATGCTGTATTGACGATAGTGAAAGATGGACGCCGCGAGTGCCGCGTCGGCAGAGCCTTCGGTGAAGGCTTCTTTAAGGTGCGTGAGGTTTCCTGCGCCGCCTGATGCAATGACGGGCACGGAAACCGATGTTGAAATCAGTCGCAGGCTTTCCAAGTCATAGCCCGATTGCGTGCCGTCTTTATCCATGCTGGTAAGTAGAATTTCGCCTGCGCCAAGTTCAACGACTTTTTGCGCCCATTGGAGTGCGTCCAATCCCGTTGGTGTTTTGCCTGAATGCGTAAAGACTTCGTAGTAATGCCCCACGCGCTTGATGTCGATGGCAACGACAACGGCTTGCGCGCCGAAGCGTTCCGCTAATTCAGTGATGAGAGTTGGCGTTTGGACAGCGGCAGTATTGAGCGAGACTTTATCGGCGCCGTGCAGAAAGGCTTGTCGTGCGTCGTCTAAGGTTCGGATTCCGCCTCCTACCGTCAGCGGAATAAAGACTTCTTCGGAGACTTTACGGACTTCTTCGAGCGTCGTCTTGCGTGATTCGATTGAAGCGGAAATATCGAGAAAGACAAGTTCGTCGGCGAGTTCGGCGTTGTAGAAGCGCGCTTGTTCTAAAATGGAGCCCGCATCTTTGAGCGATTCAAAATTTACGCCTTTAACGACGCGCCCATCTTTGACATCAAGGCAAGGAATAATGCGTTTGGCGAGCATGACTCAGTAAAACTTAATCATCATATCGCCTTTTTTGGCGGCAAGCGGTTCGCGTTGTTTGTCCTTCTGCTCTTCCTCTTCGGAATAAGTTGGCGGAATGTCGGTCGGCTCTAATCCGCGATAGCGGCGTTCTGCTTCTTCGGGCGCAATGGGCTCGAGGGCGTGGTCGATGAGGTCGTCCATCGTGCTGAAGTAACTAAACGTCATTCCTGCTAAGGCGTTTTTATTTGTTTCAAGAATGTCCAAAATATCGTTACGATTTTTTTCGGGCAGTAAAATTTCAGCGATGCCCGCACGCTTTGCCGCAAGCACTTTTTCTTTGATGCCGCCGACGGGAAGCACATGCCCACGCAAGGTAATTTCACCCGTCATGGCGATTCTGCCTTTCACGTTGCGCTGAGTGAAGATCGAGGCAAGCGAGGTTAAAATCGTAACGCCCGCCGACGGTCCGTCTTTTGGAATCGCGCCTTGTGGAATGTGCAGATGCACGTCCCAATATCGGAAGGCTTCATCGGGAATGCGGAAGTAGTCTGCACACGATTTCAAATACGACAGCGCGGCTTGCGCTGATTCTTTCATCACTTCGCCGAGTTGCCCTGTGAGAATCAAGCGTCCGCTTCCTTTGGTTACGGTGGATTCAATGAAGAGAATATCTCCACCCGCAGGCGTCCAAGCCAAGCCGACGGCGACGCCCGGAATCAACACAGGCTCATCGACTTCGGGGAAGAACTTTTCTAATCCCAAATACTTTTTGAGCGAATCGCTCGTTACTCGGATTGGCTCAATCGGCTTACCTTCATCTTCATCGAGATGAAGAGCGATGTCCATCGCGATGCTTCGACAAACGCTTGCAAGTTCTCTATCTAAATTTCTTACGCCTGCTTCTCGCGTGTAAGCGTTGATGATTTTGCTGACCGCATCGTCGTCGATTTCAACTTGACCTTTAAGAATTCCGTGCTCTTCCATTTGTCTTGGAATGAGGTATTCTTTTGCGATGTGCATTTTCTCGAATTCGGTGTAACCGTTGATGGTGATGACTTCCATTCGGTCGCGAAGGGCGTGTGGAATGGTCTCGAGCGTGTTTGCAGTTGCAATGAACATCACGCGCGAGAGGTCGTAAGGAATCTCGAGATAGTGGTCGCTGAACGTGTGATTTTGAGACGGGTCTAAGACTTCGAGCAAGGCGGAACTTGGGTCGCCGCGATGGTCGTTGCCGAGTTTATCGATTTCGTCGAGCATGAACACAGGGTCGCTGGTTCCCGCTTTTTTCAAGCCTTGAATGATGCGACCGGGCATTGCACCGATATAGGTTTTGCGGTGTCCGCGAATTTCCGCTTCATCTCTCACCCCGCCGAGCGAAATTCTCACGAAGGCTCTGCCAAGCGATTTCGCGATGGATTTACCGAGCGAAGTTTTGCCGACGCCGGGCGGACCAACAAAGCACAAAATCGGGGCTTTCATGTTTGATTTCAACTTCAAGACGGCGAGGTATTCCAAGATTCGCTTTTTGACTTTCTCGAGTCCGTAGTGGTCGGCGTTCAAAATGCGCTCGGCTTCGCGCAGATTGATTTTGGCGTTGGTGTAATTGCCCCAAGGAAGCGCAAGAATCGTGTCGAGATAGTTGCGCGTAACAGCGTAGTCAGGAGAGAGTTGTGGAATACGCGAGAGTTTGTCGATTTCTTTGTCGAGTTGTGTGCGAAGGTCGTCGGGCAGTTGTTTTTTAGCAAGCAGTTCGCGCAGTTTTACCATGTCCTGCATTATGCCATCGTATTCGCCCAATTCAGTCTGAATGGTTTTGAGCTGTTGACGCAAGAAAAACTCGCGTTGGGCTTTATCCATATCCATTTTCACTTTGGTCTGAATTTGATTGGACAGTTCCAACACTTGAATTTCTTTCGTGAGAAGGTCGATGAGTTTTTCAGCACGCACCTCGATGGAATTGAGCGCGAGCAGTTCTTGCTTTTCGCTCGCCGTTACATTGAGGTTTGATGAAATGAAGTGAATTAAAAACGTCGGATTGTCGATGTTTTGAATGGCGTAACTGGCTTCATTCGGAATGTTTTGAGAAAGCTCGACGACTTTTGACGCAAGTTGTTTAATGCTTCGTGAATAGGCATCGAGTTGTGAGACGGCTTTCACTTCATCGGCGATGATGGACGTTTCCGCCACGAAAAACGGCTCGGTTTGTATGAACTTTTCCAACCGCACGCGCTTAACGCCTTGCACAATTAGGTTCGCGCTTCCGTCAGGAATTCGCAGAATTTTGAGCACACGCCCAACCGTTCCTAATCGGAAAAGGTCCTCTTCAGAGGGTTCATCGATATTGGAATCGGCTTGTGTAACGAAGGCAATGAATTTTTTGTCACCAAGCGCATCGAGCAAAGCAATGGATTTTTTTCGTCCAATGCTCACAGGCATCACAATGTCGGGGAAGAGCACGGTATTTCTGAGCGGCAAGACGGGCAACTGTGAATCAATCGGCGCGTCGTACTGAGTCGTGCTTGACGCCGCCTGCGGCAATGTTTTTGCTAGTTCATCAAGCAGGCCCGACTGCGCGGTTTCGAAGAAAATGTCTCTAAAATCGTCCCTCATGTTGAGTGTTAATTCTATCCGATAATTTGCCCTAAACCTGAATTGAAAATTTGTCCCGAACCTACAAAGGTTATGTTGAAAGTCGTGCCTTCGGTTACAAACTTGTTCCAATAAAGATTGTTCCAATAAAGATTGTTCCAACAAAGAGCACAGACAAGTCAATTCGTTTCGGCGAAAGCATACTTCTTGGACTTCACACCATACTGCGATACTACCTACTACTGAATGTTACTTCGGAACTGCTTGAACTACGGGAAAAAGAAATGTCGAGACAAAATGTGGAAAAGCATATCGGCTAATTGACGGCATTTCCGAACAAGACGCAGGGAACTACAATGCGCGTCATAATCTTTTCAGATTTCTCATACAAAGATACATCAAGAGTTACACATTCTTTGCCCAAAAACCTAACGGAATACACAATATATTTGGTAGGTTTTAGCAAAAAGTATGAACAACATCATAACATAAGACCGCTTCATAAAGTTTGAGTGCTTTGAAAATTCTTTTGAGTAAAACGCTTCTCCCACTTCTCATTTGGCTTGTGTATCTCACGCTTCGCAAGCGAGTTCAAGGAGACTTTCCCGAACGGAAAAGCCTGATTGTTGCGTTTTGGCACGGGAAAATGCTCGTCGGCTGGCTCTTGGCAAAATCGCTGGTTCGTCCTAAGAAGTGCTACGCTGTTGTAAGCCTTTCCAAAGACGGAACCATGCTTGCCAACGCGCTTGAAACGATGCGCTTCGGTCTTATTCGCGGTTCGAGCTCGCGTGGGAAGGAAGCGGTGAAAGCAGACATGACGGCTTGTCTGCTTGCAGGCGATGCGATAGCCATTACGCCTGACGGACCACGCGGCGCGCGCCATGTCTTCAAATATGGTTCGGTTAGAATTGCTTCTGAAACACAAACGCCGATTCTTTTCGCCGATATTACCTTTGAGCATGCATGGTGTTTGGAAAAAAGTTGGGACAAGTTCGAGATTCCGAAACCATTTTCTTCTGTGCATATTCACTTAACTCGCATTGACGTGCCAAAGTTTGAAACGGAAGAAGCCTTAAAAGCCTTCACTGATTCGCTCACTGCAACTTTTCAACGAACTTGAAACCACATCGCTATCTTGCTTCTCTTCTCTACGGCGGCGTTGTCGCGCTCCGCAATCGGCTTTTTGATAAAGGCATTTTCAAGTCGTTTCAATCGCCGATTCCTGTTGTCTCTGTTGGGAATTTAACAGCAGGCGGCGCAGGAAAGACGCCATTTGTCGATTGGATTGTCAAACATTATCACCGTGAAGGCAAGCGCGTTGCCATTATCTCGCGTGGCTATGGGCGTAAGTCCAAAGGCGTGATTCTCGTTTGCGATGGGGCATTCGTGCGCGTCAGTGCCGAAGAATCGGGCGATGAGCCGCTCATGCTTGCACGGCGAAACCCGACCGCGATTGTTATCGTTGCCGAAAAGCGCGTTGATGGCGTCAAGTTTTTGATGGAAAAATTCTCCTCTCACCTTCCCGACGTCATTTTGCTTGACGATGGCTTTCAACATCGTGCGCTTGCACGCAACTTAAATTTGCTCGTCATTCACGCTGAACAAAACCCCGCACACGACGCGCTCCTGCCGCTTGGACGCTTGCGCGAACCCATTAGCGGCATTCGTCGCGCCGACCTGATTCTGCTCTCAAAAGTAACGCGCTACATCGACCTCCCTTCACTCGAGAAAACGCTTCTGCCGTTTGAAAAACCCATCATCAAATCGCGCATTAAAATTATTGGATTGCGCAGTTTCTTTTCAGGCGAACTTCTCCCGCTCGGAACGCAAGCCTTTCTTTGGACTTGGGCATTCGCGTTTTCAGGCATTGGCGATAGCCGAAATTTCATGGAAACGCTTCAATACGCGGGGCTTATCGTCGAGCATCAAAAACACTTCTCCGACCACCACATTTACACGGAATCCGACATCGAGTTTATTCTCTCCGAAGTCGTGCGGCACGGCATCAACATCGTCGTTACAACCGAAAAAGATTACTACCGTTTGAAAGCCAACGAAGCCCTTTTTAATCGCCTGAAAAATACGGCGTGCTTTTACTTGGAAATCGCATTTGAAGTTTTTGAGGGAGAATCGGAGTTGAAATCAAGGTTGGACATGGTTATCAAACCAACGAACTAACGTGCAAGAGTGGCGAAGTTTTGAAGAAATTGTTCTGAGGAAATCCCTTCAAGCGCAATGACTTTATGGCGCGAGGCTTTGCCCGAATGAAGCGAGACGTTACTTTTTGGGAGACGAAACATGTTGGCGAAAAAAGAAAGGCAGGCTTCGTTGGCGGCGTTTTCAACCGCAGGGGCGGCGACGCGCACTTTCAGCGCATCGCCATGCATACCTACAAATTCCGTCTTGGAGGCTTTCGGTTGAAGATGAACGGAAACATAGAGCGTTCCCGATTTTTCTGTGAGAGCGCGCTTAATTGCCTCTGCGCTTTCTGTTGCGTTCAGCGATTTCACTTGCATCTAAGTCCTCGATTTTTCTGCCGCGTTCATCATAAACTTTGCTTTCAATCATCACGCCCGTGTCGTTGTATTTGTTTTCTTCTTTGCGCTTTCCATCAGCAAAAAAGACTTTCTCCTCACCATATTGAAATCCCTGACGCCATGTTTGCGACCTTTCCAAAAATCCGTTGTCGTAATATGTGCGGCGCAATCCGTCGAGTTTTCCATTGGCATAATTTTCTTCGGCGGCAAGCATGCCACTTTCAAAGTAAATGCGCTTTCTGCCGACCAGTTGCCCTTCGGTGTTCACGGTTGATTCTTCTTTCAACACGCCCGACGGGTAGTAAGCATAAAGTTTCATTGTTCCGACCACAACGTCGTTTTCGTAGGTCGCTTCCGATTCCACATTGCCGTCTTCGTAAAAGGTCTTAAACGGTCCGTTCTTTTTGCCTGCTTTATAGATGGCTTCGCTTCGGATTTTTCCACTTGGATAAAACTCACGCGAATAGCCTTCACGGAGATTGTTTTTGTATTCTTCCTCAATCGCCAATTTTCCGTCTTCGGTGTAAAACTTGGAGATGCCTTCGAGTTTATCGAGCAAGTAAGTGCGTTCCGATTGAATCACGCCATTCGCATAAAAAGTCTTTTTGATTTCAGGACCAAGCACGGGCTTCGTTTGCGCCAGCGTTTTGACGGGCGATTTTAGTTTTTTGAGTTTTCTTGTTTGAGCCTTAACGACGGCGATTGGCGTTGCGCCGCCCAGTTTGGTGCTAATCATGCCTGCTAATTTGCCTTGTGCGTTGAGCAGTGCGCCGCCGTTTTGACTGAACGTCCATTTGAACGACGCGGTCAAGACGCGCGCCATGCCGACCTTTTCAGGCTTGCCTGCTTCGCCTTCGGAATAACTAATTTCTTTGCCGTTGTTTGTCAGTTCATAGACGGGTTTGCCTTTCACCGTTGCGCCTGTTTTGGTAACGGGCGTTAAGTCGCTTGCATTGATGCGAATGAGCGCGATGTCGTTCGTTTCATCAACCACCGCCACATCGGTCGCGAAGTATTCTTTGCTGTCAATTTTTACCCCAATCCAAGTAGCTTTTTCAATCGCGCTGGCACTGGTAGCAATCACACCGTCTTTGGTGAGCACAAGTCCCGTAATGGGCGTGAAAGGCTTGTTATCGTTGTTGTAAATTTCAAGTTGCACGACGCCATCGGCTACATCAGAAATGTTTTTTTCAACGGCTTTGCTTTGCGCAAGAAGGCTGGACGAGGTGATGAGTAAGAACGCGACGAGAAGTTTTGACAAACGATTCATAGCATGCGTTGCGGTTAGTTTTTTGAGACAATCAGCCAATTACTTTTGGCACTTTGAAAAATCGGTCTTGGAAATCAGGCGCGTTTTTGAGCGCGTCTTGATTGGAAATCGATGGCACGGGTTTATCCTCGCGGAGCACATTGGTTCTATCGCCCATGTTGGCAAGCGGTTCAACGTTTTCCGTGTCTAATTCATTGAGTTTTTCAACGTAGTTCAGTATCTCGTTGAGGTCGTGCGTCATGGCTTCTTTTTCTGCATCGTTGAACGAAAGCCGTGCAAGCGTTGCAATGTAGTCGACATCTGCTTTTGAGACTGCCATTGGTGTAAATTGTTGAGTGAAAGATGATGAAGTTATGAGAATTTAGTGCAAATCTTATCGAGATTAAAGCCGTTTGAGAATTTTCTCGGCAGTTTGCTTGATGAAATCCAAGTCCGATTTTTCATCGCACGTTTTGCAAACGAGTTTTTCGGTTTCGCATTTGCAAGAGGCTTTCTCTTGAAAGTCAGCGAAGATGCCGCGCCGCTCGAACTCTTTATGCGTTTCGTAGAGATAATCGACTTCGTGCTTTGTGAGCGGCACAATGCCACCAAGCGTTTCGGCGTAGATGAGCGTTTTTGCCGCATGCTCTAACTTTTCAGTTCGATACAAGGCTTCATAGACATCACTGCCTAAGACCACAACGCCGTGATTGGCAAGCAGAATTGCATTTGCCCATTGAACAAATGGCGCAAGCGAACGCGGCACTTCGTCGGTGCTGGGCGTTGCGTAATCAGCAAGCGGCACAGGACCAATATCCAAAATCACTTCGGGGAACACGGCAAGGTCAAGTGCCTTTCGCGCAACGGCAAATGCTGTGGTTGCAGGCGGGTGCGTATGCACAATGCCTTTCACATCAGGACGCGCTTGATAGAGATAAAGGTGCATCAGGCTTTCCGTTGAAGCAGGTCGCTTGCCTTCGAGCAGTTTTCCATCAAGCGAAATCAGGCACACATCGTCGGGCGTTGCATGGGCTTTGAGCGTGCGCGTTGCCGTGATGTAAATTCCCTCTTCGGCGCGCAAACTCACATTGCCGTCGTAACTGGCAACAAACCCGAACTGCGCACACTTTCTTGCGACGTCGGAAACGGTTTCTTGATGCTTGATATTCATTGCGCTTTAATCTCCGAACTCCATCAAGTAGCGTTCGATGAAATCGTCGATGTCGCCGTCCATCACGTTTTCCACATCAAAGCGTTCGTAGTTAGTGCGGTGGTCTTTGACGCGGCGGTCGTCGAAGACATAACTTCGGATTTGCGAACCCCACTCGATTTTGCGTTTCTTGCCTTCGATTTCACGCCGTTTGGCTTCTTCTTCTTCGCGCCGTTTTTGGTAGAGTTGAGAGCGAAGCATTTTGAGCGCGCGCTCCTTGTTTTGGAATTGCGAGCGTTCTTGCTGACAGGCGACCACAATGCCTGTCGGAATATGCGTGATTCGCACCGCCGTTTCAACTTTATTGACATTCTGACCGCCTTTGCCGCCACTTCGGAATGTATCGATTTGTAAATCATCTTTGCGGATTTCGATATCGACATCAGGCGGGGCTTCGGGATAAGCAAAGACGCTGGCGAATGATGTATGGCGACGCGCATTAGCGTCGAAGGGCGAGACACGCACCAATCGGTGGACGCCGTTCTCGGCTTTCAAATAGCCGTAGGCATAGTCGCCTTGAATTTCGAGCGTTGCGGTTTTAATGCCCGCACCTTCACCTTCTTGATAATCATCGGTATAAACTTTGAAGCCGCGCCGTTCCGCCCAGCGCATATACATTCGGTAGAGCATTTCTGCCCAGTCTTGCGCTTCGGTGCCGCCCGCGCCCGCGTGAATGGTGATAATGGC
>CALGMC010000070.1 GCA_937959145.1 uncultured Chlorobiales bacterium | reverse complement strand
ATAAATGCGCAGGCTGACGCTATCGGGCGAGGCAATGCCAAAGTTGCGCGCCGACACTTTAACGAATTGGTCGTCCTCTTCATAAATCGTTTGTGATTGAAAGGCAATGTCGTTGGGCTGAATATCAAAGTCGGGCTTGCGTGGAATGACAATCGGCTGTGCGGGGTCGCCTTGAATGTTGTATTGGTCGAGCGTGCAAATGTTAATTGCCGACCAAAAAAATGTTTGCGCTAAAAGTGTTTGATACGCCGCGTTCCAAATTAAGCCGACTTCGCGAAGCGTATCGGCAATGGCGCGATACGACGCACGATTGAGCACATCGTCTGGACCGACGTAGCCGTATCCTGCTGTGCCGACGAAGTTCGTTGCGCCTGCTTGCGGGAGAAAGACGAATGTTTCGCCGAAGGTTCGTCTGTTCGGTTCAGCAAAGCGTCCTGTGTGGCAAGTCCAACTGAAAATTAGCGGATACTTACCATTGTTGCGAAGCACTCGTGGGTCGCCGAGTGTGAAATCCCACGTCTCGCTTCCCGCGTGTCCAACGAAGTTAATGACTGCCGTCCCTGAATTGATTCGGTTTTGAATACGCTCTGCCGCAAGCGAACTGACGAAGGGGTTATCGTCGTCTCTGAAAATGGTATCCACAATGCCCGCCGTCGGTGGCGGCAAAACGGACGCGTTGATGATGTTCAAGGCATTGGCGCGAAAGAGTTGTTGCTCAAAACTGCCAATCCCGCCCGTGATGAAAAGAAACTGCTTATACCACGCTTGCGAGAGCGGTCGGTTCGCCATCTCAATGAGTTTATCGACGTAAATCGTCGCCTCTTCAAGCGTTACCGAAGGAACACGCCCAATGTGCATTTTCGGCACATTCACAAACGGACGGCTCGGCGAATTTTCAAAACTCACAAACCAAATTTCGCTCACAGGGTTGCCATAAACGGGAATCAACGGCAACTTTCGGAGCGGCTCTGCAAAACCGAAATTGTTCTTCGGGTCCCAAGTGCCACTGCCCATTAGCAAAACATACTTCGGGCGCGGCAGTTGCCAGTTGTTGTAGGCATATTTGAGAAACTCTTGAATGGCTTTCGGCGTGAAAAAGCCGTCGCTAAACTCGGCATAAACTTCTTCGGTTGTAACCACTTTCGTGCGATAGCCGCCGCCTAACGGTGTTTGACGAAAATTTGCTAAACGATTTGCCTGCGAAAGAAAAAGCGGGTGCGTGATGATGATGTAATCGGCACCGTTGTTTGAGTTGCGTAAGTCGCCGTTTTGATGCGCACGCACAACCGGCGTGAGATAGGTGCGGGTTGCGATGTAACGTTTGCCTGACTGCGCGTTGAATCGAAGCGTGTTCCCGACTTGCGCCACATTGGTGAGAACCGTGCTGTCGGAAAGGTTGTAAATAAAGTTGTTGGAACTTTGTGCGTTCGTGAGCACAATATCAGCATTGGCACTTGAAGCAAATTCAAACTGCTCGTCGGCGGGCGGGAGCGTGTAGAGAAAATCGCTCGTAATCTTGAACCAATCAAAATCCAGAACACTGCTCCCTGTGCCTTGTGTGAGCCGAAGTGTTAAGCGGTTTTCGCCTGCTTGCAAAAGCGATGTGGGAAAGGTTGCGGTGCGAATCACTTCGCCACGAGTGCCTATTGAAATCGTTGTTACAAGGCTATTGTTGAGAAACACATCGAGCGTCGACGGTGTGAAAGTCGCACTCACGACGCGCAGTTGCAGGTCGCTGTTGCCTGTTGAAGAAGGGTTGCGAACGATGAACGGCTGAACGAGTGAATCGCTTGTGTTGAAATCATTGACTTGTAAGCGTTTCCAAATCCAGCCTTCGCCCGGCACGCGCTCGGTAGTGATGCTATCAAAACTTGTAAAGCCTGTTACGTAAATCGTATCGCGCTCGAAGTGGCGCGTGTCGCGGTAGGTGCTTTGTGGTGTAGAGTTGTTTGGCGTAGCATTTTCTTCCGACATGCGTCTGCCCAATGCGCCGCCCCAAGTGAGCCAAAAAACGCACGTGTCGGAATGCACATTGAGATATTCCGTAACGGTTCCTGTTTGCAAGCCTGAGTTGGGATTGAGAATCGGCTCTGGCTCGCCACGATTGATGTAGCCGATGAACTCGATAATATCCGTTGGGTCGAGTTGATTGTCCTCTTCGCCGATAACGCGAATCGGCACTTCCCGTCCTTTGAAGTAGAGTTTGAACGTGCGCGGATTAACGCCCGATAAGTTCAAGCCTGAGGCGGCAAGCGTTGCGCCTGTTACTCGATAAACGCCGTCTTTCGCCGTGTAGATTTTGAGATATGGATTAGCAGGGTTATACCACGAGGCGGTTGTCGGACGAAAAGCGCGAGGCGGTTCGGCTTGTCGCCACGCTTTGGCGTCGCGGTAATTGATGAGCAAGCGTTTGAGCGTTTGCTCGTCGAAGTCGCTCGTGGTGTGTCGCTCTGTGGGCGCGAAGGTAGAAGCAGGTGGCAGAATTTCTACGTCCAACTTCACCAACCGATTCCACACCAGCACGCGCTTGTCGGGTTGATATTGCAAAGAGGAGACGCGAATTTGCGCTACATACTGTCCGCCGATGTAAGTGTAGCCTTCAACTTTGGCAAGGTCGGCGGGGTAGAGCGTTGAAGATTGGTAAAACGGATTGTCTAAAAATTTTTCCTTGTAAGCGGCTTGAATGCTATCCTGCGACTCAAACGGCGAGAGCGTAATGCCATTTCGTTTTTCCGCTGCCATGACTTTTGCCTGCACGCGCACCGTTGCGCCATCGGGAATGCCAACAAAAACGAATTTCGTCGCAATCGTGGGCTGATGCTGTTTCCCGACCACTTGCGGCGGCAGAAATCCGCCATC